>JAPWUW010000279.1 GCA_028275325.1 Anaerolineae bacterium
GGTTAGCCCGCGGATCGAGGCCCTGCGGCTTGTCTACGATGCCGCTCCTGCTGACCTGGCCATTGCCCTTGCCGCAAGCAGGAGCTACCTCCGGCCGGGAGATACAGTCACCTATACCGTCACATACCGCAACGCTGGGGGAGTCCCGGCGCGGGGAGCGCAACTGCGCCTTGCCCTGCCGAGCGGGCTGCGCAACCTCTCCAGCGACTGGGTAGTGGAGGGAGATGGGGTATTCTCCCGCTCGCTGGGGGACGTGGCCGCAGGCTACATCGGCACAGTGAGGCTCACTGCACTTGTGGAGCAGATCCCCGAGGAGGTGACGAGCCTTTCGGTTGTTGCGGAGGGCAGTTTCCCGCCCATGATGGACCTCGACGGGCAAATGGCGGACGACCCGCTGCCCGCTAACAACAGGGCTGAGCTCGCCCTGCCGGTGGATCCGCTGGCGATTGTTGCCACGATCAGTGCCGAGCCGGCATGCGGGGGCGAGGTTTCTCCCGGGCAGTTGCTCTCCTACACCTTTGCCTACGAGCTGAGTGGCAGCCGTTCCACCTCCGGCGTGGTGTTATCCGTGCCCATAGATGCGAGCCTTTTCACCGCTGTGGAGCCGCTGGATGGTGGCCGGCTCGAGGGCAGCACTGTTCGCTGGTACCTGCCCGGCACGCTGCAGCCGGGCGTCAAGGGGGTGGTACGGCTGCGTGCGGCGGTCGTGCGCCCACTTGCCGATGGCACGCCGGTATCCCTTTCGCTGGTAGCGCAGAGCAATGAGCTGCCAGCTCAGGCGGTGGCCGCATGCGGGCATCAAGTGCGTGCAACGCCAGTCCTCGCTCTTTCTGTGACGGCGGATCCGCCTGCAGGCTCGACCGTTCGCCCGGGGACGGAGATCGTCTACACCCTGACAGCTAGCAACAACGGCGGCACATGGGCGGATGGCGCAGTTCTGAGCGCGGTGCTGAGCCAGGGGCTTCTGCCCGAAAGGACGCAGCCGCAGGCAGCGGCCTCCGGCCAGGAGCTGCGGTTTGATCTTGGCTCCGTGCCCGTGGATAGCCCGATAGTACTAAAGATTTGGGCCAAAAGTGCCGATACTCTATTGCAGGGTCAAGCCCTATCCTTGGAAGCGGCCCTGACGGCAAAGGGGGTTGAGCCAGTCGTGGCAAAGGTGGAGCATGTGGTCGGCGCGAGCGCTGGGGGAGTTCCAGGCGGTGGCTCACCGGGGGCGGCGCCCGGCCTTGCCCTTTCTAAGGCGGCGCAGCCGGTGTGGGTATACCCTGGGCAGCAGGTGGAGTTCGTGCTGCGCGCCGAGAACCTCTCGGCGCTCCCGGCCGGCCCTGGGCTCACCCTGCGGGATTGGGTTCCTGCATACATGCGCGGGCCCAACGGCGAGCCATCTGGCAGCGAGCTCGCGTGGGATTTGGCCGTTCTCGCTGGCCAGACGGCAACGGAGCGCCGCTACAGCGCGCAGGTTCTGCAGCCCTTGAGCGAGGAGGTGAGCGCGATCTGCGCGCCGGCTGCCGTCCTTTCGGCCGGCTCGCTTTCGGCAATGAGCCAGCCAATCTGCCTGGCCATACAGCACCAGCCAAACCTCTGGGTGAGCGTCGACGATGGCGTTGCTGTGGCCAGAGAGGGGCAGGATTTGGTTTATGAGGTGCGTTTCGGCAACAGGGGCGGGGAGGCTTCCGGGGTGCAGCTCCTGCTTGAGCTTGAGCCAGGGCTGGAAGCGCTTGAGAACCCCGGCTGGCGGCAGGATGCAGAGCGCCGCTACAGATGGGACGTTGGCTCCCTGGCCAAGGGTGCCACAGGTGCGGTTTCGTTCCGGGCGCGCCTTGTGGCGAGCTTGCAGGCAGATGCCAGCCGCCATGTGAGGTGCCAGATCCTGCCCATCGAAGGCGATGCCGATCCGTACGACAACGCGGCTGTCGACGCCACGATCCTGGCCGGGCCAGATCTCGCTGTGCTCTCACTGGGGGTTGAGCCTGCCAAAGGGGCGGCGGGAAAGTGGCTCAGCCTGAGCGTCACTGTCGCCAATGTTGGCACGGAGGGGCTGGAATCGGGGGCAGTTGCTCCTGATGCGCAAGAAGTTCTGGTTGCCGTGTACGCCAAGCCTGCCGTCTCTCAGCCGCCTGCAGGGCCAGGCGATCTCCTCGGTGGCCCGTGTGCCGATGCCGGCTGCAGCGCGCAGAGGCCGGCCTTTATGCAGTCGGTGCCTCTCTCGCAGCTCGGGCCTGGGCAAAAGGTTCAGCTGAGCTTTGGCGACCTGCTGCGGCTTGAGGCTGAGTCGCTGTGGGACATCTATGCCCAAGTGGACGTGGGGCATGAGAGCCCGTGGGGCCGCATCCGGGAGGCGAGCGAAATGAACAACGTAGCTGAAGTGCGTCGTTATTTCGTCCCGTCAGAGGCCGCCTGGGGGGTCGTGTATCTGCCGGTTGTGGCCAGGTGAGCCAAGTGCAGTTCTTGCAATGGGAGTGAGCGAATGAAGGGCAAGGTGATCATTCTGCTGGGCGTTGTGATGGGCCTGGTGGCCGGCGTTCTCGTGCTGCTTACCACCAACAAGGGCCAGATCGCCGCTGCAGGCCCCACCCCGGAGCCGCCGGCCGTCGTCCGGGCAGCGCAGAACATCGCCAAAGGGCAGGACGTAACCCTGGAGATGGTGCAGCTTGTCCGCTTGCAGCCCGGCGAGCCAGTGCCTCCAGGAGCGATCAAGGATCCCCTGAAGGCCGCCGGGATGACGGCAGCCATCGACATCCCTCAGGGTACCGTTATCCAGGCGGAGATGCTCTTCGACAAGCGCGCTCTGCTGGCGGCGGGGGAGCAAGCCTCGCGCCTTTTCCAGCCCGGGCGGGTTGCCTTTGCCTTCCCGATCACGCCCAATGCTGCCGTGGCTGGTGCGCTGCGCCCTGGGGATAGGGTCGACGTCATCGCTGCCTTTGAGTTCGTGGATCTGGATCAGGCGCGGCAGGCGCTGCTGCCGGTGGACGGCTCCTACGAACAGTTGCCCCGTATGGTCGTGCAGACAATCTTGCAGGATATCGAGGTCCTGCGGGTTGGCCAGTGGGGGGCCCCAGCGCAACAGGCGGGTGGCTCGCAACAGGGGGCTCCCGCAGCCAACTCCTCGGAGCAGGTGCTGACCCTGCTTGTAACGCCGCAGGATGCGCTGGTGCTCAAGTATCTGGCGGAGAAGATGGACGAAGGGCAGGCGCGAGTGGCATTTGCGCTGCGCTCGCAGGATGAGCAGGAAGTGGTGCAGACGGAAGCCGTGACGCTTGAGTACATGATGCGCCGGTTCCACATTCCTGTCCCGCCGCGCAACGACATCACGACGACGGAGATCGTTCCGAGCAGTGGCAGCAAGCCGCGCTAGGCGCAAGCAGATGGCACAGGCTGGCAGCAACAAAAGGGAAAATGGACGATGATCCGCATCGTGGTTGTCGATGATAGCGCCGAAAGCGTGAGCGCAATTGAGAGGCTGCTCTATTTTGAGCCCGATATCGAGGTCGTCGGGACGGCCAACGACGGGGAGACGGGCGTGCAGCTTGTGCGCGAACTGCGCCCGGATATTGTGCTGCTCGATGTGAACATGCATGGGATGGACGGCCTGGCGGCGGCGGAGGCGATCACCAGCACTGTGCCTGGCACCCAGGTGATCATGATGTCCGTCGAGGACGACCTGGAGTACCTGCGGCGAGCCATGATGGCTGGTGCACGGGATTATATCCTCAAGCCGCTGGACATGGAGGAGCTGCCAGCAAAGATTCGGCAGGTCTACAGCGCCGCGCGCGCGAAGCTGGCTGCCCTCGCGGCTCCGGAACCGCATGTTAACGGCACGCTCGTCGTGATCTTTTCCCCCAAGGGTGGCAGTGGCTGCACCACGGTGACCGTCAACCTCGCAATTGCCTTGAGGGATTTTACCAAGCGCAAGGTGGTCGTTGTTGATGGTTGCCTGCAGTTTGG
>JAPWUW010000280.1 GCA_028275325.1 Anaerolineae bacterium
GAGGAGCTTGCTTCTTTCCGGGCGGAATCGGAGAGGAGGTTTGCGCGCCTGGAGGAGGCGCTTGCCGCCCTAGCTGAGAGGGTGGACGCCCTGACTGAGAGGGTTGACCAGCTTGCGGCGAGAGTGGACGAGCTCGCGCAGGCGCAGCGGCGCACCGAGGAGCGGCTCGAGGCCCTGACAGCGAGAGTTGACTCCTTGACTGAGAGGCTCGAGGCCCTGACAGCGAGAGTTGACTCCTTGACTGAGAGGCTCGAGGCCCTGACAGCGAGAGTTGACTCCTTGACTGAGAGGCTCGAGGCCCTGACAGTGAGAGTTGACTCCTTGACTGAGAGGCTCGAGGCCCTGACGGCCAGGGTTGACGCCCTGACCCAGAGGGTGGACAAGCTGGCGCAGGTGCAGGAGAGGATGCTTGTGGACCTTGGGCGGCTGAAGGGGCGTGACAAGGAGCGGGAGTTCTGGGAGAAGGCGCCTGCCTACTTTGGCCGGCACGTTGCCGGGCTGCGGGTGCTGAGCCCTGGGGAGCTCTCGCAGCTGCTTGAGCCGGCGCTGGAGAGCGGGGTTTTGAGCTTTGATGAGTACGAGCAGGTGCTTGCCTCGGACCTTGTGGCCACAGGGAGGCTGCGCTCCACGGGGGAAGAGGTCTACCTTGTGGCGGAGGTCTCATGGGGAGTTGGGTTGGGGGACATGGAGCGGGCTCTGAGGCGGGCAAAGTATCTTGGCAGGTTGGGCCGGCGGGTGCTTGCTGCCGTTGGTGGGGAGGAGGTGCTGCCTGGGGTGGAGGAAGAGGCGTTGGCCAAAGGGGTGATTGTGGTCACCGATGGCCAGCTGAGCTGGCCGCACCTGCCGGGCCGCTCATAGGCCTTGCAAGCCGCTTCTCAAAGCGGCGGGATTTCGTCAAGCAACACAAGAGCGGCCAAGGCGTGCTGGCGCCGACGGGATTGCGCGACTAGTGGCGCGTGAGCAGCCAGGACGCACTTGCATAAGCCCGAGTGGCTGTTGGGGTCGTTGTGTGCGTGCTGTCAGGCGCTGGAAAGAGGGGAGTGTTTCTGAGGTCGCGCCATTGACTATCGAAATCGGCTGCTGACTGTGCGCCGGCCGAATAGGATAACAGTACGCTCTCTGGAGGCGCTCAACTTCTGCAGGGCCTGACAGGAGCCATATTGCGTCACTGCCTTGAGCTGGCAGCTTATCCCCTTTTCAAGTTCAGGAAACGTCATCGCGCTTCATGAATGACTCGCAGCTTGCGCTTGATCTTCTCCCGAAGGTAGGGACTGATGGTTGCTTCGGCAAACAGGCCCACCCTGCTCCCTAAGGGCTCTGAAAGCTTCCTCCGCAAGGCAGTAAATCTCAGCACTATTCACCGTCGTGTTGCGATAGTAATGATGTGTGGATGTGATCTGGACCATGACGACAAGAGGTAGCGCAGAAGCACTGGAGATGCGCCGGATGATCGGCGCCAGGTTGTTGCGACAGGGGAGAGGTGTTCGTGGGGTTGATCGCCTGGTGGGGGTTGCTCCTGCCGCGGTTTCGCACTGGAGGCAAGAGGGGGTAGAAGCCCTGCGAGCCAGGCCGCGTCCGGCTCGCCTGCCCGAATTGAGCGCCGATCGCAAGGCGGTGCGGCTGCTGCAGCAAGCCCATCCGGGCTGGCCCGAAGTGGGGTCCCTGCCGGCATGCGCTTCGAAGTTGAACCCGGTCCAACCGCAGCAGGTACGGCTTCCTGGCCAACTTCATCCCCGGGGATGTGGAGGATCTGCGCCAGGCAGTGACGGCATCCCTCGAGGCCACAGGCCAGCAGCCCTCACTCGTGCGCTCGTTTCGGGCGCCAGAGCCATCTCGTGCACAACAACGCGGAGATCCTCCATGGCCTCCTTCAGCCGCCGGCGAACCTCATCATTCACAAAGTCACTCCCTCCCGCACGGCTATCTTTTCGATGGAGAAGACGCGGCTCTGGGCCTGCGCCATCTGGGACTCGGTGCGAATGAGTATGTCAGCCGGGATTCCGAGCCTTGCCAGCCGCTCGCTGATGTCCAGGAACAGCCGGCGATGGGCCTCGCGATCCAGTGCCCCCTGCACCACAATCAGGAGGTCCCAGTCGCTTTGCTGGCCTGCTTCTTCGCGAGCCCGGGAGCCAAAGAGGTAGATACGGGAGATTTCCACACCCAGGTCCCTGCCCGCCTCAGTGGCCGCTTGCTTGATTCGTTCCCTCATGGCGTTATCTCCTCCTGCCGGTCAGCCCCGGGTGCATCGAGTGTTGACGATTTTGGTGAGCAGTCGGTGGTGCCGAAAAAAGCGGGCCGCGCCGGAAACCTGTGCTGCATCACAGCCCGTGAACATCATAGAGCAGGGCAGGGCGTTAGTCCAGGTGTGCGTCTTGTCAAGTGGTGTGAAAAGCCCAGTGCCTCCTGAGAGGGTGTCATTGGGTATCCGCTGCGGCCAGCGCACTGCGCCAGCCGCAGCGGGCCTCCCGGGCTTGCGCGCTCTCGCTGGGGCTGAGGCAGCCGGCGCATGCTCTCCCGGCTGAAGCGGGGCCTGTGCAAGTGCTGGCCTTGTATCCCCATCAAGCCTGAGACCGCCTCCCCTTTGTCGAGCCGCTTGAGTGGACCGGTGAGACAGATGTTCGTCCAGCGTCCCCGGGAAAAGCATGCAGGCCACAGTCACTCCCCGGATCGCGCCGAGCGTCGCCTCCAGAGCCTGCTCAAGCGCCTCTTCCTGTCAGCCGCCGATAACTGCGCGGGACCTTCGCTGCGGATTCGCGCAGCTGCGGCGATCGGCATCCTGGCTGCGACTGGGTAGATGGATCGCTGGCCCGGGCGATGCGTGCGGGGGCGGCCAGAATGGGGTGGAAAAGGGCCAACCAGCCGCTGTCTCGAGGCCACGAGCTTGCCCGGAGCCTCCGCCAGGCGGTTGTTGTGTTGCCCATCCTTATCGCCACAAGAGTTATTGTGCTGCACAATAGGGACACATGCGCAGCACAACACTGCGGGGACGGCGGGGCTAGGGGGTCGATTTTGCGCGGCACAAGCTTTCCTGCCTCGCGGCAGGCCAGCGGGTGCACGGCTTCCAGGAGGCTGCAGGGCACCATGCCTGCGGTATGGCGCTCCACAGCATCACGTCCGTCGCCCTACTGCTCCCGACAGTGCTGAGACACCTTTGAAACACGTCGGCGCGCTGCCCTGGCCCCTTCACATCCGGCGCAGAGGGCCTGATTGACCCTCGTGCTGCAATAGTAACGACGTGTATATGTTCTGGGCCATGAGGACAAAAGGCAGCGCAGAGGCACTGGAGATGCGCCGGATGATCGGCGCGAGGTTGTTGCGACAAGGCAGAGGGATTCGTGAGGTTGCTCGCCTGCTGGGGGTTGCTCCTGCCACAGTTTCGCGCTGGAAGCGGGCACTGGAGGCAAGAGGGGCGGGGGCCCTGCGAGCCCGGCTGCATCCGGCTCGCCTGCCCAAGCTGAGCGCCGATCGCAAGGCGGTACGAGTGCTGCAGCAAGCCCATCCGGACTGGTTTGAAGTGAAGTGGCTG
Organism: Anaerolineae bacterium; assembly: GCA_028275325.1. Classification (GTDB taxonomy): domain Bacteria; phylum Chloroflexota; class Anaerolineae; order DRVO01; family DRVO01; genus JAPWUW01. The sequence goes on from JAPWUW010000280.1 coordinate 3,527, forward strand.
CCGGCATGCGCTCCTGAGTTGAACCCGGTCGAACCGCAGCAAGTACGGCTTCCTGGCCGACTTCCTCGCCGGGGACGTGCGGGATCTGCGCGGGGCAGTGACGGCATCGCTGGAGACTAGAGGCCAGCAGCCGTAGTTGATGCGCTCGTTCTTGCGGAGCGCCGCAGTGAAATCGTGATCGTTTCCTAAACGAAGGTCAACAGTTGCGGATGCGCTCAGTTGCGGCAATCCGTATCCGGGCTGCGACCATGTGAGAGCTCGCTGGGCCGGGCGGGGCTGCGGGGGGGAAAGAGCAAAGCCTTGCCCCGGATGGCCTATGCGCGCTCACTTGCGGCCTGGCCGGGCCCGCACGATTCCCGTCCTTCGGCGGCCCTGCTCCTTATCCAGGCCAGGGCATCGCCCGGGGAT
>JAPWUW010000032.1 GCA_028275325.1 Anaerolineae bacterium
GCTCGAGAGTCTCGATCTCGCTGTGGAGGTAGTGCACCTTGATCCCCACCTCAGCAAGGTAGTCGGCAAGCTCCTCGGCCATGCGCTTGGTGAGCGTCGTGACAAGGGCACGCTCTCCACGGCGCACGCGCGCACGGATTTCCGCCACAAGGTCGTCGATCTGCCCTTTGGTCGGCCGCACGATCACCTCTGGATCTACTAGCCCTGTAGGCCGAATGATCTGCTCCACGACTTGCTCCGAATGCTCGAGCTCGTACGGGCCAGGCGTGGCTGAGGTGTATATCACCTGGTTGATGAGGGCCTCGAACTCCTCAAACTTGAGCGGCCTATTGTCGAGCGCTGAGGGCAGCCGGAAGCCATATTCCACCAGGACCTCCTTGCGGGCGCGGTCCCCGTTGTACATGCCGTGCAGCTGCGGGATCGTCATGTGCGACTCATCGATAATCAGAAGGAAGTCATCGGGGAAGTAGTCAATGAGCGTCCACGGACGCTCGCCTGGCTTACGGCGCGAGAGATGCCGGGAATAGTTCTCAATGCCGGCACAGTAGCCCACCTCCCTTATCATTTCCATGTCATAGCGCGTGCGCATCTCCAGGCGCTGGGCCTCGAGCAGCTTTCCCTGCGCCCGCAACTGCGCCAGCCGCTCCTCGAGCTCCGCTTCGATATCCCGCAGCGCTTCGGCGATCACCTCCTGGTTGGTCACGAAATGCCGGGCGGGGAATACCTGGTAGACGGGGTGCTCGCGCAGGATCTCGCCAGTAAGCGGGTTCAGCTCGCTTATGCGGTCCACCTCGTCACCCCAAAACTCCACACGGATTAGCGTGTCCCTGTACGCAGGAAAGATGTCGACAGTATCGCCCCGCACGCGGAACTGCCCACGCGTGGGGGAGACATCGTTGCGGTCGTAGTAGATGCTGACAAGCCGGCGCAACAGAGAGTCGCGCCGCAGTACCTGCCCCCGCTCGATCCGAATGACATCTTGCCCGTACTCCTGTGGCGAACCGATGTTGTATATGCACGAAACGCTTGCCACGATGATCACATCGCGGCGGGTAAGAAGTGCCTCAGTGGCGGCAAGCCGCAGTTTTTCGATTTCCTCGTTTATAGAAGCATCCTTTTCGATGTAGGTATCGGTCTGGGGGATGTAAGCCTCGGGCTGATAGTAGTCGTAGTAGCTCACGAAGTACTCGACGGCGTTATCAGGGAAAAATTCCCGAAACTCAGCATAGAGCTGGGCAGCAAGCGTCTTGTTATGCGCAATCACAAGAGTTGGCCGGCCCACGGCAGCAATGACGTTGGCTATTGTGAAGGTCTTGCCGCTGCCCGTCACGCCCAGAAGCGTCTGGTGCTTGTAGCCCCGCTCCAGCCCTCGTACAAGCGCCTCTATGGCCTTAGGTTGATCCCCCGTCGGCTTGTAAGGAGCCACGAGCTTAAACTGTGCCTTCTCCGCCACGGATCTTCCCCCTCAGGCTCAGTCTCCATCTTGCCACAGTGACTACAAAACCAGTCTAGCACTGCAAGGCCAGCGCGGCGAAGCTTCGCGCGTCGGCCTTGGCGGGTAGTATACTCTCCAAGGGTGCTAACCCGGTTGTCAGCGCCGCTATAGGAGAGAGATGACAAGAGTAATCCTCTACACGGGCAAGGGCGGAGTCGGCAAGACGAGCATCGCCGCCGCCACAGGGCTCCACTGTGCCCAGTTGGGCTACCGCACAATTGTCGTGAGCACGGACCCGGCGCACAGCCTCTCGGATTCGCTGGACGCTGTCGTAGGGCCAGAGCCGGTCTCCTTAGCGCCAAACTTTTGGGCGCAAGAGATTGACGTTTTGCACCAAATGGACAAGTACTGGCGCAATGTCCAGGAGTACTTGGCCGCCATTCTCGCTTGGCGCGGCCTGGATGACATTATCGCGGAAGAGGTTGCCGTTATCCCTGGAATGGACGAACTCGCCAGCCTGCTGCAGATCGTTTACCTGCAGCAGTCCGGCAAGTACGATCTCGTCATCGTCGATTGCGCCCCAACAGCGGAGACGCTGCGTTTCCTCTCTTTCCCGGAAGCGGCCCGCTGGTACCTGGAGCGCATTTTCCCCATCCAGCGGCAGGTAGTCCGCCTAGCCAGGCCTGTCCTCCGCAGCTTCAGCAACATGCCCCTCCCCGATGACGAGCTTTTTGGGGTAATTGAGCAGCTGGGCAAGGATCTGGGCAGCATGCAGGCAATGCTCTCAGACCCCAACATAAGCAGCGTGCGGCTCGTGCTCAACCCGGACAAGATGGTCATAAAGGAGGCCCAGCGTACTTTGACGTACGTCACCCTCTACGGCTTTACAGTGGATGCCGTCATCGTCAACCGCATCATTCCCGACGAAGTGGTGGATCCGTATTTCGCCGCCTGGAGGCAATCCCAATCCCGGAACATGGAGCTCATCGAAGAGGCATTTGCCCCACTGCCGCTATTCCGTGTGCCGACGTTCCCGCAGGAGATGGTCGGCATCGAGCTGCTGCGGCAGATGGCTGCGGCAGCCTACGGGGATGTCGACCCAGCCCAACTCCTGCACCGCGAGCCGATCTACGACCTGCAAAAGGAGAATGGGGTGTACCGCTTGCGCTATGCCCTCCCCCTTGCCTCTCGCGAGAGCCTAGACCTAACGCGCAAGCGCGAGGAGCTCATTATCCGCGTCGGTCCCCACAAGCGCAGCCTGCTCCTGCCCGATACCCTTGCGCGCCTCCCGGTGGCTTCGGCGCGCTACGTGGCGGGCTACCTCGAGATCACGTTTGCCAAGGCGGCTGCCGATGACTAGGGAAGCCTGGCGATGCGGCTCTGAGGACGACAATGAGGGTCTCGGCCTCGTTTACGAGCGAGTGGTGCTCAACGAATACCTGGAAGGGCTTGTCCATCGCTACGGCATCCGCCAGGTGCTGGAAGCGCCAATTTACGGCATGGCTGGGGTCACCGGCATAAACAGCGTGGTGCTCGCCCAGCTCGGGTGCCATGTTGTCCTGGTTGATGACAACCACGAGAGGCTGCAGGCAGTGGAACGGATCTGGAAGGAGCTCGGGCTAAGCGCTCGTTTTGTGCTGAGCCCGGCCATGCGCGCCCTTCCATTCCCCTCGCGCTCCTTCGACCTGGCCTGGCAGTGGGCAGGGCTGTGGTACCTGTTTAGCCCAAGCGCACTCTTGAGAGAGCTCTGCCGGGTTTCCCGGCGGCTGGTCTTTATTGCCATGCCCAACCCGCGCCAGCCGGGTTATCTCTTGCGCAAGCACTTTCTGCAGAGGGAGTTCTTCGAGCACGTGGACGAACGCTGGACGGACCTCAGCCGCGTTGAGGCAGTGCTCACCTCGCAAGGCTTCCGAACAATAGAGCGGGGCGTCATGGATGTCCCCCCCTGGCCGGATACAGTCATGCCCGCCGCCGAACTCCTCTCCCGCCTCGGGCTGAGGTGGGCCTGCCTCCAGCGGCGCTTCAGCGGCGATTCATGGCGCTGGAGCACGATGGACTACTATCGAGGCAAACGGCCGGATTTGCCACGGTCCGTCCGCCGGTACATGTGGCTTGAGCGCTCGCGCCTGCCCCTCTGGCTCAAGCGGCTGTGGGCACATCACAACTACGTCCTGGCCGAGCGTGCCGATGCTTGAGCTACCAGCGCGCGTGGCCAGGCAATGGCTCTTCCGTCGCTTCGGCTGGCCAGCCTTGCCCTTTAGCCTTGTCTGCAGCGTCACGTTCCGCTGCAACAGCCGTTGCCGCACCTGCAATGTGTGGCAAAAGCGTTCCGATGAGCTGAGCCTCCCGGAGTGGGAGGCGATCTTCACCCGTCTGGGGCATGCGGCCCTCTATATTACCTTCAGCGGGGGCGAGCCTTTTCTGCGCGAGGACCTTGCCGATATTGTGATCGCTGCTGCCCAAGCGTGTAGCCCGCTGCTTGTGACCATCCCGACCAACGGGCTCTTGCCGGAACGGATCGCTGCCCAAACCGAGCGCATCTGCCGCGCCTGCCCGCAGACGACCTTCGGCATTAACCTTTCCCTGGACGGCTTGGAGCAGTCCCACGACGCTATCCGCGGCGTCCCTGGCAACTGGCAGAGGGCGATGCGCACCTGGCAAGCACTCCGCTCGCTCGCATTGCCCAACCTGCTCTGCAATGTGCACACTGTCATTTCCCGCTTCAACGTCGAGGATTTTGAGCGCATACAAGAAGGCCTCCTGGCCCTCAAGCCAGATAACTACCTGAGCGAGGTTGCGGAGGAAAGGCAGGAGCTCGGCACCATTGGGGCCAGCATCGCCCCCACGCCATCTCAGTACGCGCGCGCGGCGACTCACCTGGAGCGCGCGCTGGTCTCTGCCTCCCGCAGGGGCCTGGCACAGGCCACGGCGGCGCTGCGGGCCCGGTACTATCGCCTGGCCGTGCGCATCCTTCAGGAGCGCCGCCAGGTCATCCCCTGTTATGCGGGCTGGGCGAGCGGCCATATCGCGCCAAATGGAGATGTCTGGACCTGTTGCACTCGCGCCGAGCCCATCGGCAACCTGCGCCAATCCGGCTATGACCTGCGCTCCATTTGGCTCAGCAACAGGGCCGCTGAACTGCGCCGCAGCATCAAGAGCGGGCAATGCTGGTGCCCAATGGCTAACGCTGCCTACACCAACATGCTATTCGACCCCGGTTCCCTGTTCTTTGCTCTCGGCTGGCTGGCAAGGAGCGCCCTAGCCCGCCGCTAGCACCAGCCATCTCGTTCGGAGCGCCTTGGCTCCCTCTGCGCTGGCACAACGCTCGCAACTACCAAGAGCCCAAGGCATGGAAACAGTTGCGCTCATCCTAGCGTTCTGCTGCATCCTCACACTTGGCGTGGCGCTCTATTGGCTCGCCAACCGCCCTGCTGGATCCGCGCTTGAGGCGGCCCTGGTGCAACTTGCGCGGCAGCTTCCGGACATGCAGGCAGAGATACGCGCCCTCAGCGAGCGGCTGCGCCTTCTGGAAGGGGGCCAGTCCCAGGTGCACACCTCGATCGCCCAGGTGGACCGCGCTTTGAGCTCGCTCACCAGCCAGGCTCAGGCGTACCGAGAGGCCCAGGCACAGATGGCCCTAACCCTTCAGCGCCTCGAGGCGGTGATTGCCGGCTCCAGCGCCAAGGGCCTTGCCGGGGAGAACGTCCTCGAGGCGCTTCTTGGCCGGTTGCCCCCCGAGTGGCAGGTGCGCAACCTGCGCATCGGCAACCGAGTAGTGGAGTTTGCCCTGCGGTTGCCAAACAACCTGTTGCTGCCAATAGATAGCAAATGGCCTGCAACCGACCATCTGGAAAGGCTGGCCGCAAGCAATGACTCCCAGGAGCGCTCTGCGCTGCAACAGGAAATCCAGGCCATCGTCCGGGAGCGCGCGAGGGAGGTGCGCAAGTACCTGGATCCGAGTTGTACAGTCGGCTTCGGCCTTGCCGTGGTTCCCGACGCTGTGTACGAGCTTTGCCTCGGCCTGCAGGCGGAGCTATTCCAGCAAAACGTCGTCCTTGTGAGCTACAGCCTCCTCCTGCCATACCTCTTGCTTGCCTTCCAGATGGCCCTCCACAACAGCCGCTCTCTGGACACAGAATTCCTCCTGCGCCACATCAGTCAGGCTCAAGAAAGCCTTGCGTTGCTCCAGCAGGAGCTCGAGGGGCGCTACCCCAGGGCACTGGTAATGCTCAGCAACTGCCGAGAGGACATGGCCCTGCACCTTGGCCGCATTCGCGCTGCCCTCTCGAGCGTGCTCCTTGCGCAGGAAGCGTCAAGACCCGCGCATGCGCCGGCTGGCGAAAAGGAGCCCCGCTCTTGACAGACGCCCCGGCGCGCTGCATAAGCCTTGCCACAATGCCCATTGCAAATACCTCATCTGGAGGATGCACCAATGCCCAAACTGCGCATAGGTTTCATCGGCGCCGGCAGCATTGCTGTTGGCCACGCTAAACGCCTGGCGGCAACCGGCCTCGCCGAGGTTGTCGCCCTGGCAGATCCAAACGAACAGAGCATCGAGCGCCTGAAACAGCAGTGCCCGGAAGCGAGCGCGGCCCGCGCGTTCCGGGATTACACGCAGATGCTGGATAGCATGGCCCTAGATGCCGTCGAGATCCTCTCGCCCCACACGCTGCACGCGGAGCAGATTCTCGCCGCTCTCGGCCGCGGCCTGCACGTGCTGTGCGAGAAGCCCATGACCTGCACCGTTGAGGAAGCCCGACAGGTCATCGCCCGGCGTGATGAGACAGGCAAGATCCTGATGATCTCATACCAGCGCCATTACCACCCCGCGTACCGCTACATGAGGGAGCTCGCCACAGGCGGGAAACTGGGGCGGCTCAATGCCCTTGTCCTGGTACTCACGCAAGAATGGCTGCGCGCAACGGCCGGCACCTGGCGCCAGGACCCAATGCTTTCTGGCGGCGGCCAACTCAACGACTCCGGCAGCCATATCGTGGACATGATGCTCTGGTGCACGGGCCTGCAGCCAAGCACTGTCTACGCCCAGATCAATAACTACGGCGCCCCTGTGGACGTGGACACTGCGCTCACAGTGCGCTTCCAGGGCAATGCTATCGGCAACGTGACTATCTTGGGGAGTACTCCTGGGTACTGGGAGATGTTTGCCATCCACGGCAGCGAGGGCAGTGTGAGCTATGACACCACAATCGGCCTGCTGCAGCACTTCCACGGCCGCGAACCGGAGAAGCCGGAGCTGCCCGAGCCATCAAGCGACCCGGATGCGAACTTCGTGCGCGCGATCCTAGGCCTCGAGGAGGTGCAAACGCCTGCCGAATGTGGCCTTGCCGTCATCTCCTTTACCGAAGCTGCCTGGCGCTCTGCCGCCACCGGCAAGCCCGTAACTATCTAGTCGCTAGCACGTGCTCGCCGGTCCAAGGCCGCTTGCAGCGTGGCGTGGGGCCCCAGCCGGCTTGCTGCCGCCGTCCCTGCCCGGGCTGGCCCACTTGCTCCACGCTGCGTGCTAACCTCATACGGCAAGATCCCGCCGCTCGAAGGCCGCAAGCCCAGCAACAAGGCAGAGAGCTGCACAAAGCAGCAACACGCCAGCGTGCAAAGGGTCAATGCCCTGCACAAGGGGGTTCTTGCCGATGTAATAGTAGAAGAGCGATAGCCTCTGATAGGGCTGAAGCTGCTGGACCGTCGGAGCGAAGGCGTTGAGCACGTAGGCTCCTGTGGCCACGATGGCGCTCACGCTCCGGGCCAACCCCTTGCTGCCCGTGGCCGCCCCGATCCCGAGCGCCAGGTAGCCGAAGGCAATCGCAAGCAACCCAAGGGCCAGTGCGCCCCGCGCAAGCGGCCACCAACCGATGTGCATGTCCCCTGCCCCAGCCCCAAGCACAAGGCCGATGAATAAGAAGAACATCAGCGCGGTCGTGCTGACGAGCAGTGCCGCCCCTTTCTCCAGCACTATGCGCGCCCGCCCGATGGGGTTAGCAAGCAAGAGGTCCAGCGTCCCGCGCTCCTCCTCGCCCGCGATGGCATTGCTGCCCACGCCTATTGCATAGACGAGCACCATGATCGGCATCATGAACGAGAAGATCTCAGCGGTCAGGTAACCTTCTGGGGAACTTATGTCTGCGATCTCGCCCATGAACGCAGCGCGGAAACCCTCAGGCATGGCCTGCATGTACTGCTCAAGGGCCACCCGCGCGCTCCGAATGCTGGGGTAGAAAAGGGCCATTACAAGGCAATAAGAAATGAGCCCCACGCTCCACCAGATGATGCCGCGCCATTGTTCGTAGAGGGTGCGCAGAAACGTGTTACGCAGCATTCTCAGTGCCTCCGCCATAGTACGCGAGGAAGATCTCCTCGAGGCTCGGTTCATGGGTGCGTATGTCCAACACAGTGAACTGTGCGAGCGCCTTGACGAGCGCGTCCATGCTCCCCTCGACCTGGCATCGCAAGGTATTGCCATGGCACGAGAGGAGCCGCACGCCCGGCAGCCCCTCGAACGGCTCGCATGGTGCTGCGCCAGCGAAGTGCACCTCTACAGTGCGGAATGCGCGGCCTTTTAAGGCTGCCACTTCCTCGATTGCGACAAGCTTTCCCTCTCGCACGACACCAACACGGTCGCAGATGCGCTCCACCTCTGGCAGGTTGTGTGACGAGAGGAAGATCGTTGCCCCACGGGCCTTGGCCTCAGCCACCAGCCCGTAGAACTCCTGCTGCACGAGCGGATCCAGCCCATTTGTGGGCTCATCCAGAACCAAGAGCTCCGGCTCGTGCATCAATGCCTGCAGCAAGCCCACCTTGCGCTTATTGCCTTGGGAAAGGTTCTTGATGGGCAAAGATAGATCGCAATCGAGGCGGGCAGCCAGAGCTTCCACTTTCTGCCACTGAACGCCACCGCGCAAATGCGCGAAGTATTGCAGCAGCCGCCGCCCTGTGAGCCCCTCGTAGAGGGAAAGCTCCCCGGGGAGGTAGCCAACACGCCTCTTGATCTGCGCCCCATCCACGCGCGAATCCAAACCAAACAGGAACACCCGCCCGCTTGTGGGCCGGATAAAATCGAGGAGCAGCCTGATCGTCGTCGTCTTGCCTGCGCCGTTGGGCCCCAAGAAGCCGAACACCTCCCCACGGCGGACTGTGAAGGACAGGCCAAGAACCCCCCGGCTGCGCCCATAGTACTTGGTCAGATCCTGTGCCACTATCACATCCTCTTGCATCCTCCCTCCTGCACAAAAGAACTCCCTGCGACGCCAGGAATCCCAGGGAGCAATCAACGCCCGCGCCATCCAGCGCACAAGCACCTCGCTTAAGAGAAACGGCAGGCAAAGGGCAACTTGCTGAGCCGCGCGGTTCGGCCGCCCCTCCCCTCAGCCCCTGAGAGAGGCGAAGGCCTTGGCCCCTGCTCGTTGCTGCAAGCTCTTGAGGCGAGCAGCACCGCCAAGCTACGGGTAGGCGAATTCTAACGGCTTCTACTATCCGGATCAATGAGGGTGCCAAGCGTTGTCCCCGCCATCGAGGGCTGCTAGAATCCTGCCCAGGCGGAGGGATGGAGTGCAGGCCCACGACAAGATCATCGTCGACCACCTCGATTTTTACTACGGCAAAGTTCAGGTCCTGCGCGATATCTCGCTCGCCATTCGCGAGCGGGAGATCACTGCCCTCATTGGGCCATCAGGATGTGGCAAATCCACCCTCTTGCGGACTCTCAACCGCATGAACGACACGATTCCCGGTGCCCGGGTAGTTGGGAAGGTGCTCTTGGACGGGCAGGACATTTACGCGCCTGGAGTCGATGTTGTCTTGCTGCGCAAGCGCGTCGGCATGGTTTTCCAGCGGCCTAACCCTTTCCCGCAGTCGGTATACGACAATGTCGCGTTCGGTCCTCGAGTGCTGGGGCTGGACCGAGAGCGAGACCTCGACCAATTGGTGGAGCAGTGCCTCCGTGCCGTCTTCCTCTGGGACGAAGTGAAAGACCGGCTGCGCCGCTCGGCCCTTGAGCTCTCCCCCGGCCAGCAGCAGCGGCTCTGCTTGGCCCGCGCCCTGGCGACGGAACCGGAAGTCATCCTCATGGACGAACCCGCCTCAGCTCTGGACCCAATCGCCACCCGTCGCCTCGAAGAGGTGATGATTGAGCTCAAATCCCGCTATACGATTGTGGTTGTGACGCACAACATGCAGCAGGCAGCCCGCGTCTCCGATTGGACAGCGCTGCTGTGGCTCGGCGAACTCGTGGAGTTTGGGCCGACGCAGCGCATCTTCACCAACCCTAGCTCCCAGCGAACCGAGGATTACATCACCGGCCGGCTGGGCTGAGCGCACCTCGGCCCTGTGAAGCGACGCGTTGCATTCCATGCCGGCGCAGGTATAATCGCGTTGGTCCGTTGAGGCCTCCATGGAAACCGTGGATGAACGCGCTGAGGACTCCTATGGGCGGGGGCGACTGCTGCTTTTTGCCTCACGGCCCGGCCCGAAGCCAAAGAGCGATTGCCAGCTTGCGGTGCCTTCTCCAGTTGACCCTTCTCGTGGGGATTGTGCTGGTCACCACCGCCTGTGGCGCGCGGCAAGCGGGCGATCAGATTGTGCTGGCCGGTTCCACTTCTGTGGAGCCCTTCGCTGAGCTCTTGGCAGAGCACTACATGGCAGAGCATCCAGAAGCACCCACGATCAACGTGCAGGGAGGAGGCTCCACGGCGGGCATAGAGGCGGCCATCTCTCACACCGCCGATATAGGGATGTCCTCCCGCCAGCTGAAGGAAGCGGAAAAAGCACTCGGGCTGGAGGTGCAGGTTATCGCTTACGACGCCATCGCGGTGGTGGTACACCCGGAAAACCCGGTGGATGCCCTCACCACGGAGCAGGTGCGTGCCATTTTCGCCGGAGAAATCCGGAACTGGCGCGAGGTGGGCGGGGAGAATCGCCCTATCACCGTCGTGACAAGAGAAGAGGGCTCCGGCACTCGGGGCGCGTTTCAGGAGCTTGTGATGGGAGAGAGCCGCATCACCCCCTTGGCCTTGAGGCAGGATTCCAACGGAGCAGTGCGTGTGATCGTCAGCACCGATAGGGCGGCAATAGGCTACATGTCTTTGGGCATTGTCAGCAATGTGGTGAAGCCGCTCGCCCTCGATGGAATTGTGCCCTCCGCCAGAGCTGCCGTCGAGGGGCAGTACCGTCTCGTGCGGCCGTTCCTTTTCGTCTGGTTAGGGCAGCTGCGGCCAGCGGCCAAGGCATTCGTAGACTACGTTCTCTCCCCACCAGCGCAGGCCATTTTGGCGGGGGAAGGTCTCATCCCTGCCGTGGGTGGGTGAACCCATGAAGGAGAAGTTGATTGAGGCAGTCCTGCTTGGGTTGGCCCTCACGGCTATTCTCTCCCTCTTTGTCATTACCGCCTTCATCCTACAGGCAGGTCTGCCGCTTCTCATCTCCTACGGACCATGGCGGTTCCTCACCGGGCTCACCTGGGCGCCCACCGAGGGCGAGTTCGGCATTTTGCCCATGCTCGTTGGCTCGCTCTGGGTTACGGTCGGCGCGCTGCTCTTTGGGGTGCCGCTGGGCTTGGCTGTGGCCATTTTCGCCGCCGAATACGCGCCATCCTGGGCAGCTGTCGCCATGCGTCCGGCCATTCAGCTTCTGGCCGGGATCCCTTCTGTCATTTACGGCTTCATCGGGCTAAAGATTCTCGTCCCCCTCATTCGCGATAACCTGGGCGGCCCCGGGCTGAGCGTTCTGGCAGGCTCGCTCGTCCTGGCCGTGATGATACTCCCCAACGTCATTGCCATCTCGGAGGACGCCATCCGTGCCGTTCCGCAGACCTACCGGGATGGCGCGCTTGCTCTGGGCGCCACCCACTGGCAAACAATCTGGCGCGTCGTCTTGCCGGCGGCGCGCTCCGGCATTGTTGCGGCCATCGTGCTCTCAATGGGCCGAGCGGTCGGGGAGACAATGGCCGTCATCATGCTTGTGGGCAACTCCCTGCGCTTGCCCATTTCTCCGCTTGACCCAGCCACTACACTGACGAGCAACATTGGCCTTGAAATGGGCTACGCGAGCGGGGCGCACCGCCAAGCACTGTTCGCCACTGGCATCGTGCTCTTTGTGCTCATCATGGCACTCAACTCTCTGGCCTCGCTCTTCCGGCGGAGGCCCGCCAGTGCGTAGGCTTTGGCGGCTCAACCCGCGGACGGTAGACCGCCTCGTTGGTGGCCTGATCTGGGCTGCAGCCGTCAGCACCCTGCTCATCCTCCTTTTCGTCATCGTCTACGTCTCGGCCAATGGGTTCCCACGCCTTTCTTGGGGCTTCCTCACGGGCAAACCGCAGAACATGGGCCGAGCCGGCGGCATTTGGCCGATGATCGTATCCACAGCGGCCATCTCGGCCATGGCAGTGCTCATCGCCACCCCCGTGGGAGTGGCCACAGCGATATACCTTACAGAGTACACACGCGAGAGCCTGCTCACGCGCGCGATCCGGTTCGGCACAGAGGCCTTGGCGGGCATTCCTTCAATCATCTTTGGCTTGTTCGGGTTCGTGTTCTTTGTCGTTTACCTTGGGCTTGGCTGGTCTCTCCTCTCTGGAGCGCTGACGCTCTCCCTCATGATCCTGCCGACGATTGTGCGCACGAGCGAGGAGGCAATCCTCACAGTGCCACGCGCCTACCGTGAGGTGAGCTTTTCGCTGGGGGCAAGCCGCTGGCAGATGGTAACCACTGTCGTGCTGCCAGGCGCCCTGCCCGGCATAACGACCGGTGTGGTCCTCGGGTTGGGCCGCACCGTGAGCGAGACGGCCGCAGTCATCCTTACAGCCGGTTCGGCGCTGCATCTGCCAAGGAGCATCTTTGCACCGGGCCGCACCATGGCCGTGCACTTCTACATCCTGGCTCGGGAAGGTCTTTCCGACAACATGGCCTGGGCAACAGGAGCGGTGCTTCTCCTCTCCATTCTGCTCATCAATGTCGTCATCAATAGAGCCCTTGTCGCCCTGGTGCGCAGGCGAGCGGTGCGCTGAGACGTGGACAGGCCCAAGTTCGAGATCCGCGACCTTTCGTACTACTACGGCAGCAATCGAGCCCTGCATCGCGTATCACTGGAAATCCCCGCCAATGCCATAACCGTGCTGTTCGGGCCCGCTGGCGGCGGCAAGACAACTCTGCTGCGGCTGCTCAACCGGCTGAACGACCTCGTTCCCGGCACCCGGCTGGAGGGGCGTATCCTTCTCGATGGCAAGGATATCTACAGCCCCGATGTTGACGTGCCAGCCTTGCGCAGGCGGGTCGGCATGGTTTTTGCGCTGCCCTTGCCCCTGCCGATGAGCATTCTGGAGAACGTCACCTACGGCCCCCGGTTGAGCGGCCTCAAGAACAGCAAGCGGCTCCTTGAGATTGCCGAGAAAGCCCTCCGCGGCGCCGCCCTCTGGGATGAGGTACGCGATCGCCTTCATGAGCCAGCCCTATCGCTCTCAGGTGGGCAACAACAGCGGCTCTGCCTGGCCCGCGTGCTCGCGCTGGAGCCTGAAGTCATTCTCCTGGATGAGCCAACCTCTGGCCTGGACCCGATCAGCACCGCCAAGGTTGAGGAATCCCTGAAAGCGCTCAAGAAAAACTACACCATCGTCATCGTGCCTCACAGCGTTCAGCAAGCAGCACGCCTGGCGGATGTAGCGGCCTTCCTGCTCATGGGCGAGCTTGTGGAGTACGGCCCTGGCCCGCGCCTTTTCACCAGGCCACAGGACAAGCGCACAGAGGACTACATAACGGGTCGGTTCGGCTGAATTCGTTTCCTAAGGAGCGAGCAAATGCCAGGAGCTCGCGGCAAGGCACTGTCCTTTGCCGACCTGCAACAAGCGGTGATCGACGTTGGCCGCTGCGGCAAGTGTGGTGGCTGCGTTTCGTTCTGCTCCGCTGGTGGCCTGGGAGCGCTGGCGATGAGCGAGGATGGCCTGCCGCTGCTCGTCGAACCGCGCCGGTGCTTACATTGCGGGCTGTGCTACCTGATTTGCCCCTTCACACACGAGCTCGACGAGGAGACACACGCCCGTTTCGGTTGGCAGGCGCCTTTTGGCGCCTGCAGGCACGTGGCCTCCGCGCGGGCCACCTCCGGAGCTATCCGGTCTGTGGCCACCGATGGCGGCGTTGTCACCGCCTTACTCGTGACGCTCCTTGAGACGGGGTCGATTGAGGCAGCGATAGTCTCGCCGCGACGCGATGGCTTGCGCCGCGCGCCGCGCATTGCCACCACTGCGGAGGAGATCATAGCAGCAGCGGGCTGCCAGCTTGCCCCTACGGAGCACCTGGAACAGCTGGGCCAGCAGTACACCACCTACTCGCCCACAATCGCTGCTGTCAAGGGGCTGGCTGGCGAGCGCTTGCGCAAAGTGGCCCTCGTCGGTGTGCCCTGCCAGGTGCGCACTGTGCGCAAGATGCAGGCTCTAGGGATCATCCCTTCGGAGGTCATCACTCACGTCATCGGGCTCTTCTGCTGCGAGAGCCTTGTCCTGGACGAGCAGGGCCTTGAATACCTGCGCCGGCTCGGCGTGCCACTGCCACAGGTGCGCAAGCTCAACATCAAGGAGTGCTTGCTCGCCACGCTCCAGGATGGCAGCGAGGTGCGCTTGCCGCTGGAAGCGCTCGATCCCATCGCCAGGCGGGCCTGCCTCTCGTGCCCCGATTTTTCGAGCGAGCTCGCGGATCTGAGCGTCGGTGGCCTTGGCTCCCCTCCGGGCTTCACAACCGTGATCGTGCGCAATGACAGGGGTTGGCAGTCTTACTCCGAAGCCCTGCGCCGAGGCCAGATCGAAGAGCTCGCGCACACTAGCCCACAGGCGGCGCGAGAGCACCGTGCCCAGCTCCTGCAAAAGGTTGAGGCCTTCTGCCGCTGGAAGCAGGAACGCGCCGCTCGCCACCAGCGACAGCCCGCCTGAGAGCCAGCCCTCAGGGCTCCCAGCGGCGAAAGATGAGCGTGCCGTTGTGCCCGCCGAGCCCAAAGGCATTGGAGAGCGCAACGCGCAAGCGGGCTGGCCTCGGGCGGTGTGGGACGTAGTCAAGATCGCACTCTGGGTCCGGGTTGTCGAGGTTTATCGTGGGCGGCAAGATCTGGTCGCGCAGCGCCAAAATGCAGAAAATCGCCTCAGCAGCGCCAGCAGCCCCCAGCATGTGCCCCGTCATGCTCTTGGTGGAGCTCACGGCCAGCCGGTAAGCGTGTTCGCCGAAAACCCGTTTGATGGCCCGCGTCTCGATGGCATCGTTCAGCCTGGTGCTCGTACCGTGGGCGTTGATGTAATCCACCGCCTGCGGGCCGATGCCGGCATTCTGCAGCGCCATTTGCATGGCCTCCGCCGCACCCAGGCCGGTTTCCTCCGGGGCAGCGAGGTGAAAGGCGTCGTCCGTCGCTCCATAGCCTACGAGCTCCGCATAGATCCGCGCGCCCCGGCGCAAGGCCCGATCCAGCCGCTCTAGGATCACCACAGCCGCGCCCTCGCCGATCACAAACCCGTCGCGATCTCGGTCAAAGGGGCGGCTCGCGCGCTCCGGCTCATCGTTGCGGCTGCTGAGGGCGCCCATGTTCTCAAAGGAGGCGATCGCCACCGGGATAATGCCCGCCTCTGAACCCCCGGCCACCATGACATCGGCATCGCCGCGGCGGATGACCGCTGCCGCTTCCCCAATCGCATGGCTGCCGGTGGCGCAAGCCGTGGCCACCGTGAGGCTTGGCCCCCGCGCCCCAAGCATCATGCTGATTTGCCCAGCAGCACTGTTGGGCATGAAGGCCGTTACCGCAAAGGGGCTCACTCGCCGGGGGCCCTTCTGCGCAAGCACCCCCAGCTGCTCGGTGAGCATCCTTACCCCGCCCACGGCGGTGCCGAGCAAGACCCCCACGCGGCGCGGGTCCTCTTTGGCCATATCCAGGCCACTATCCCTCACCGCCTCCTGCGCCGCCGCAACCGCCAGATGCGTGAAGCGATCCAGGCGCCGCGCCTCGCGTGCATCGACGTACAGCGTTGGGTCGAAGCCCTTCACCTCCGCCGCGATGCGCGTGCGAAAGCCGGCCGGGTCGAACTGCGTGATGTAGCCCACTCCCGAGCGGCCGGCCAGCACCCCGCCCCAGGTGGTCGGGACGTCGTTCCCAAGCGGGCTCACCATTCCCATGCCGACAACAACAACCCTCTTCTCCGGCGCAAGCAAGCCACTCTCCACCGCTTCACCTCTCTCTGGCTCTGCCATCTTCAACCCTGCCAGGGCCGGCTCGATGCGCCGGGGCGGCTCTCGCAGCTGTGCGCCACCTGGCGCCGCAATGAGCCCGGGAGCAGCGCTGCTTCCCCGGCGTTGGCCTGTTTTGAGGGTCCGGGGCTCCAATGCTAATATTGCGCAGATAAGCTATGTGCGAGCGATTCGCCCATGACCCTAGCTGAGTATGAGGCCATTTACCCGCCAAGAGAGCTGCCGCCTGGGGCTGAAGTGACGCGAGTGGCGCCAAGCCCCACCGGCCGGCCGCATATCGGCACGGCACTG
>JAPWUW010000281.1 GCA_028275325.1 Anaerolineae bacterium
GAGGCCGAAGGGGCGGATGCTGTGGCGCACGGCGCAACGGGCAAGGGCAACGACCAGGTGCGGTTCGAGCTCACTTACAAGGCCTTGAACCCCAAGTTGCGCGTCGTCGCGCCGTGGCGAGAGTGGGAAATCCGCTCTAGGGAAGATGCCATCCGCTATGCAGCCGCCCACGGCGTGCCCGTCCCGGCCACGGAGCGCAAGATCTACAGCCGGGATGGCAACCTCTGGCACCTGAGCCATGAGGGAGGATTGCTCGAGGATCCATGGGCTGAGCCGGAAGAGGACATGTTCCAGATCTCAGTCGCGCCAGAGCGAGCTCCTGATGAGCCCGAGTACGTAGTGCTCGATTTCGAACAGGGCGTCCCGGTGGCTGTGAACGGTGAGCGGCTCGGCCTTGTGCCGCTTATGGAGCGCCTGAATGCTCTCGGCGGCCGGCACGGCATAGGGCGTGTGGATATGGTTGAGAACCGCCTAGTGGGCATGAAATCCCGCGGCGTATACGAAACACCTGGTGGCACGATTCTTGTCACGGCTCACAGGGAGCTGGAGTCGCTGGTGCTGGATCGCGACACGATGCACTACAAGGACCTGGTCGCGCAACGGTATGCGGAGCTCGTTTACTATGGTCTGTGGTATTCGCCGCTGCGCGAGGCGCTCGATGCTTTCGTGCGCAAGACGCAAGAGCGAATGACTGGCTCCGTGCGCCTCAAGCTTTACAAGGGCAACTGCTGGCCCGTTGGGCGTCGCTCCCCGTATAGCCTTTACAGGGAGGATTACGCCACTTTCGGCCGCGACGACGTGTACGATCAGTCAGATGCAGAGGGGTTCATTGCGCTATTTGGCTTGCCCCTGCAGGTCAGGGCGCTGTGCGAGCTCGAGGGGCCGGGTGGTGAACCCAAGCAGCGGCCGGATTATTCCCGCTTCAAGCGGGATTAGATTGGGGCGAGGCTGGACAGAATGTGTGTTGAAGTGGAGCGGCTCCCGGAGCCGAGCATTTCGCTTGTAAAGGGGTTTCTGGCCGCGGGCGTGCATTGCGGGCTGAAAAAAGGGGGAGCACTGGACCTCGCGCTGGTGGTGAGCGAGCGACCAGCAACTGGAGCCGGTGTTTTCACGACCAATCGGTTTCAGGCAGCGCCAGTCCTTTATGACCGCGAGGCACTGCAGGCAGATCCACGTGGCGTGCGCGCTGTTGTTATCAACAGCGGGTGTGCCAACGCCTGCACTGGACCGGAAGGAGTCGAGGATGCGCGTGAGACGGCCCGGCTGGCTGGCAAGGCTCTCCAGGTAAGCCCAAACCGCGTTTTAGTCATGTCTACTGGCGTCATTGGACAGCGGCTGCCCATGGAAAAGATTGCCAGGGGAATAGAGCTCGGCGCTGCAGCTCTTGCCGCCAGCGACGGCCACGCGGCAGCAAGGGCGATCATGACCACGGACACGCACCCGAAGGAAGCGGCGGTCCGCATCAAGCTCGGCGGGAGAGAAGTCACTGTTGCCGGTATGGCCAAGGGAGCTGGAATGATCAGCCCAAATATGGCAACGCTCCTTGCCCTCATCTTGACCGACGCCCGCGTGGAGCCAGTGCCTCTGGATGCTATGGTCCGCGCTGCTGCGGAGCGGAGTTTCAACTGCATCACTGTAGACGGCGATATGAGCACTAACGATACGTTTTTGGTGCTCGCCAACGGCCTTGCCGATAACGAGCCGATAACGGACTGCGCATCACCTGGGTACTCCGCCTTGGAACAGGCGATTGTGTCTGTGGCGCAGGAGCTCGCACGTGCGATTGCCTTCGATGGCGAGGGGGCCACCAAGCACCTTACGATAGTCGTGCGCGGTGCCCGAACGCGCGAAGAGGCCAGACAAGTCGCTATGGCCGTCGCCAAATCCCCGCTTGTCAAGACGGCCTTTTACGGCCAGGACGCGAATTGGGGCCGCATTCTCTGCGCTGTTGGCTATAGCGGTGTGCCCATCCGGCCCGAAAAGGTGGACTTGTGGCTGGAAGATCTTCAGCTTGTCCGCAGCGGTCGTCCGTATGATGTGGATGAAGAGCGGGCTGCAAGAATCCTGGAGCAGGTGGACATAACAGTACAGCTTGACCTCGGCATGGGAGATGCAGAGGTTACCGTCTGGACCTGCGACCTTTCGCACGAGTACGTTTCCATCAACGCACACTACCGCACCTAGCGCCTGTCCGTTGCGCTTGTGTGCAGGGAGGGATCATGGCTGTCAGAGTCGGGTTTATTGGCACGGGGCTCATCGCCACTTCTCACATGGAGAACCTGGCCGCGATGGATGGAGTGCACATTGCGGCTCTGTGCGACGTTTCCTTGGCCGCCGCCCAGCGGGCTCAAGGGCGATTCGGCGGGGCGATCTACGCGGACCACAGGGAAATGCTGGCTCGGGAGCGCCTGGATGCCGTCTACGTGTGCATTCCGCCGTTTGCGCACAGCGGGCAGGAGTTGGACGTGCTGGAGGCTGGAGCAGCGCTGTTCGTCGAGAAGCCAGTCACGCTGGATCTGGAGCTGGGGCGAAGGATCGCGCTGGAGATAGAGCGGCGGCAAGCTGTCGCTTGCTGTGGCTACCACTGGCGCTACGCTGACACCACGCAACGGCTCCGGGAGCTCCTTGACAAGGAGGCTGTCATCCAGGTGTTAGGCCGATGGCTCGGCGGGATCTGGATGGCGCCGTGGTGGAAGAGCAAGGAGCTTTCTGGCGGGCAGCTTGTAGAGCAGGTGACGCATTTGTTTGACCTGGCACGCTACCTAGTGGGCGAGATAGATCTCGTGACGGCATTTGCCACCAGGGGGCATGTCAAGGACATCGAGGGCTACACGCTGGACGACGCCAGCGTAGTGAACGTGCGCTTTGCGCAGGGGGCGGTGGGCAATTTCGCCGCAACGTGTCTCCTCTCTCGAGGGCTGGGCGCCGAGCTCACGGTCATCGCACGAGATTTTGCTGCCACCTGCACCACTAACCAGTTGCGAGTCGTCGAACCGGAACGGACTGTCGAGTATCCGGCGCGGGCGGCCGCACTCCGCCTTGAGGACGAGGCGTTCATAGAGGCTGTGCGGAGCGGGGATTGCTCCAAGCTGCTCTCGCCTTATGGGGACGCGTTGCAAACTGTGGCCGTCACGTTGGCAGCGGAGGCCTCGTTGGGTCAAGGTGGACAATTGCACAGAGTGGGCCGGTGGGATTTCGCCCCAGCCTAGGGGAGGATGTGCATTGCCCGGCGACCATGCCAGGTTGTGGGGAGGACGTTTCTCCGCGCAGCCGGAAGAACATCTGTGGCGGCTTAATGCTTCTTTCCCGTTCGACCGGCGTCTCTACGAGCAAGACATTCGCGGCAGCCAAGCGTACGCACGGGCCCTGGAAAGGGCCGGAGTTCTGAGTCGCCGAGAGAGGGAAGAGATCGAACAGGGACTGGCGCAGATTCTACAGGAATTTCGGGAAGGGCGCTTCGAGCCGAAGCCCGATGATGAGGATATTCACACGGCGGTGGAGCGGCGGCTCACGGAGCTGATTGGGCCAGTAGCAGGGAAGCTGCACACAGGCCGCAGCAGGAACGACCAGGTGGCCACCGACCTGCGGCTTTATCTGCGGGAGGAACTGGACACGCTGGCAGACGCCCTTTCGGAACTGCAGGCTGCAGCTCTTCGGCTGGCGGAGCGGCACCTGGAGGTGTTGATGCCGGGCTATACGCACCTGCAGCGAGCTCAGCCAGTGCGGTTCAGCCAGTGGGTCCTCTCGTATTTTTGGGCCTGGCAGCGGGATCGCGAGCGCCTTCTGGAGCTGCGAAGAAGGGTGAATGTGATGCCTCTTGGCAGCGGAGCTCTGGCGGGCACGGCGTTGCCCATTGACAGGCAGGCCCTTGCCCGAGAGCTTGG
>JAPWUW010000282.1 GCA_028275325.1 Anaerolineae bacterium
GCGGCGACCATGCGGTCGGCTTCCGCGGAGTTCAGCGCCATCGGTTTCTCAACCACCACATGCTTTCCGCGCTCTGCCGCAAAAATAGCGAGCTCGGCGTGGAGGTGTGTGGGCAGACAGATATCGACAAGATCGACATCAGCCTGCTCGATCAACTCGCGGCCGTCGGCGTAAAGCTGGAATGGCGAGGTATCTATGGGTGTGAGTGGAACCTCAATGTTGCCGACGATTTCCGCACGCCCGGCTCGCCGCGCTGGATCAGCATCGGCCAAGGCCACAACCTGCACTTCCGGCATCCGCAGGTAGTGCGAAAGATGCGCCCTCCCCATAAAACCGAGCCCGATTACCCCAACCTTCAAGGGCACTTTCATCGTCGGTTCCTCCCTTTCCTGCTGTTTGGTGTGATAGGACAACATTTCGCCAAAACCATTTGCCTCAGCCTCTCAGCGTAGGCCGCATGCAGCGAATGCCTCCGCCAAGCTGCGGACGGGCACAGCTTTGCAGCCAGCGACGCTGGCTGCCGGCAAGCGGCCAGTGCGGGGCACGAGGCAGGCTTTGAACCCGAGCCGGCCGGCTTCCATCAACCGCCGCTCCAGGTGCGGGACCGACCTGACTTCCCCCGAAAGGCCTACTTCCCCCACGAAAGCTGTATCCGCAGGCAAAGGGCGCTCCAGCGCCGCCGAACTCACGGCCAGGGCCACTGCAAGGTCGGCAGCCGGTTCCACCAGTTGCAGGCCTCCCACAACGTTCACGAAGACGTCCAGTTGCCCCATTGGAAGCCCGCAGCGGCGCCCTAAAACAGCCGTAAGCAAGAGGAGCCGCCTCAGCTCGAAGCCATTGGCAGTACGACGCACCTTATCAGCGTAGGAGTGAGAAGTCAAGGCCTGAACCTCCACCAGCATGGGCCTCGAGCCTTCCATTGTCGCAGCGACCGCAGAGCCGGAGGCGCCGACCAGCCTCTCCGCCAGAAAGGCTTCAGACGGATTGGGCACTTCCTGGAGCCCAGAGCCAGTCATCTCGAAGACACCGATCTCTTCTGTGCCCCCAAATCGGTTC
Source organism: Anaerolineae bacterium (assembly GCA_028275325.1). GTDB lineage: Bacteria > Chloroflexota > Anaerolineae > DRVO01 > DRVO01 > JAPWUW01. The sequence continues at coordinate 1,057 of JAPWUW010000282.1, forward strand.
TTGACGCATCGCACGATGCGATGCGCATGGTAGCGATCTCCCTCCATGTAGAGAACAACGTCGACGAGGTGCTCGAGCACGCGTGGGCCGGCGATCGCGCCGCTTTTGGTCACGTGCCCAATGATAGCCAGCGGCATTTCCAGGGTGCGCGCGCAGGTAGCCAGCGCTGCGGCGCTGTCACGCACCTGGATGATGCTGCCCGCCATTCCAGGGCGCGCCTCCACGCGCACGGCCTGAATCGAATCGACAATAGCTATAGCCGGGCTCTCGGCCTCAAGCGCCTCTACGACAGCCTCAACGCGAGATTCAGGCAGGATAAGCAGGCTTTCAGGAACTGGGCCCAGGCGCCGTGCGCGCAGCCCAACCTGCCTGGCAGATTCCTCAGCAGCGACGTAAAGAGCCTTCTCACCGGAAGCAGCTATGGCTGAGGCCAGTTGCAGCACAAGGGTGGACTTGCCTATCCCTGGCTCCCCTGCCAGAAGCACAACGCTGCCTGGCACCAGACCTCCGCCCAACACTCGGGCCAGTTCTCCGATCGGCACATGAAGGCGGCTTTCCTCCTTTGCCGCAACCGAGCACAGCGGGAAAGCATGGGCCATCCCTCCTGGCGTTGCCACCGCCGAGTCGTGCTCCTGGCCGATCTGCTGCACAAGGCTGTTCCACTCTCCGCACCGTGCGCACCGGCCCAGCCAGCCAGAATATGTAGCTCCGCACTTGCTGCAGACAAAGAGCGCTCTCTGCTTGCGCACTTGCATTCCCCTAAAGAGCGGCTGCGAGGGTGTTGCGCCCTCGCAGCCCCACACTGATCTCCTGTGCAGCCGGTTTCAGCCCATCATGGCGGGCAGCTCATGCTCGGGCTGGTCGCTGCCGGGAGTTGACCGGCCCTCCACGTGCAGCACCATTCGCCCGTCAACATAGTCGAACTGCACAGCATCGCCCTCCTTTACTTCGCCGCGCAAGAACGCTTCCGAGAGTTCGTCCTCGACCTCCCGCTGGATCACGCGGCGCAGAGGACGGGCACCGAAGTTGCGGTCAAACCCCTCGTCTGCCAAGTAAGCACGGGCCCGGTCGGTAAGCGAAACCTTGATCTTGTGGTCACGCAACCTCTCGTTCACCTTGCCGATTTCAAGGTCCACGATCTTCTCGATGTCCTCCCGGCTGAGCGGTTTGAACACGATAATGTTGTCGATGCGGTTGATGAACTCGGGCCGGAAGGTGCGGCGCAACTCCGCAAGGAGCTTAGCTCGCATCTCCTTGTACTCTTCATTGTCTTGCTTTCTCTCGGATTTGCCCAGGCTAAAGCCAAGCTTTGCCTGCTTGCTAATCACCTCAGCGCCAATGTTGGAGGTCATGATGATTATGGCATTGCGGAAGCTGACTCTTCGGCCTTTAGCGTCCGAGAGGTGACCATCCTCCATGATCTGCAAGAGAATGTTAAGGGCCTCCGGGTGCGCCTTTTCGACCTCATCGAAGCAGACGACCGTGTAAGGCCGCCTGCGCACGGCCTCCGTAAGCTGACCGGCATCCTCATAGCCTATGTAACCCGGTGGTGCCCCAACGAGCCGAGCCACTGAATGCCGCTCCGTGAACTCGGACATATCCAGCTGGAGCAGGGCATCCTCGCTCCCGAACATGAACTCGGCCAGAGCTTTGGCAAGCTCCGTCTTGCCGACGCCAGTGGGCCCGAGGAAAAGGAAGGAACCAATTGGCCGCTTCGGGTCCTTGAGCCCCGCGCGGGCACGTCGCACAGCACGAGCCACAGCACTTATGGCCTCATCTTGCCCCACAATGCGCTGATGCAGGGCTTCTTCCATGTGGAGCAGCCGTTCGCTCTCCTCGCCAACAATGCGAGAGACCGGTATACCAGTCCACATCGAGACGACCTCGGCGACGTCCTCTGGCGTCACGGTGAGCTCCGGCTGGCGCACTGGCTCCATCAGGCGCAGTTCCTCGATTTCGGCACGGAGCTCTCGCTCCTGGGCCCTCAGCCGAGCCGCCTCCTCGAATCTCTGAGCGCTGAAGGCTTCTTCCTTCTCCTGCTGGAGAGCGCGCAGGTTGCGCATTGCTTCCTGCAACATGCTCTGATGCTGAGAGCCGCGGTACATACGCACTCGCGAGGCTGCCTCGTCGATGACGTCTATCGCCTTGTCGGGCAAGAAGCGATCCTGGATGTAGCGCGCCGCCAGGCGTGCTGCGGCCTCGAGCGCTTCATCGCTGATGCGCAGACGATGGTGCTCCTCGTAGCGGTCGCGGATACCGCGCAGGATTTCTATCGTCTGCTCGACAGTTGGCTCTTCGACCATTACCGGCTGGAAGCGCCGCTCAAGCGCGGCATCGCTTTCTATATGCTTGCGGTACTCGTCCAGGGTGGTTGCGCCGATGCACTGGACCTCGCCGCGGGCGAGGGCAGGCTTGAGGATATTTGCCGCATCCACGCTGCTATTGGCCGCCCCAGCGCCGACAAGCATGTGCATCTCATCGATGAACAGAATGGCCTGGGAACGCTTCACCTCTTCGATCACTTTCTTGAGGCGCTCTTCGAACTGCCCACGGTACATGGTGCCGGCCACAAGCGAACCAACATCGAGCATGATCACCCGTTTGTTGAGCAGGTTCTCAGGGATATCGCCAGCAACGATACGCTGCACGAGCCCTTCGACAATGGCTGTCTTGCCCACACCTGGCTCGCCAATGAGGGCAGGGTTATTCTTCGTGCGCCGCGAGAGAATCTGGATCACGCGCTCGATCTCTTTCTCGCGGCCAATGATGGGATCCAGGGAATTGCCCTCGGCCAGAGCAGTCAGATCAGTGCC
>JAPWUW010000283.1 GCA_028275325.1 Anaerolineae bacterium
CTCGGGGAAAGCCCCTTTGCCCATCATCGTCGTGACGACGGGCGCACCCAGAAACTCTGCAACCTCCCGCAACTCCTGCCAGGCCTCGCTTGCGATGACGCCGCCGCCCGCCACAAGCACCGGGCGCCGCGCCTCCAGGAGGAGCTTCCCTGCCCTCTCGATGAGCGCCGGGTCGGGCAGCAGCCGCCCCCTTGCCAGCTCCCCGCCGAGGGCTGCCTCGTCGACCTCGGCTGCCTCGCACTGAACGTCCATGGGCAGCTCGATGGCCACCGGCCCTGGCCTGCCACCAAGCATCTCCCGGAAGGCCCGCCGCATGACGCGCGGCAGCTGCTCTACGCGCGCCGGCCGCCACACCCTCTTGGTGATGGGCTCCAGCACGCGGAGGTTATCGGCATCCCGCTGGCGCTCCAGCTCCTGCAGCACGCCGCGGCCCGCCATGTGCGTGTGGCTGCCCCCAGTGAGCACAAGCACCGGGATCGAATCCACATAGCAGGAGGCAACGCCAACGGCCGTGTTCACGGCACCAGGCCCAATGGACGTGAAAACAGCAAGCGGCACCCCAGAGACTCGGCAGTACCCGTCGGCCAGGTGCACAGCGCTCTGCTCGTGCCGCACCTGCAGCAGCTCGACCCTGCCGTGGTACCTGAGCAGCGCGTCCACAAGCCCCAGGCAACCATGGCCCGGGATGCCCACCATGTACGGGACCCCATGCCGCAAGAGCGATTCCAGAACGATCTCCCCGCCCGTAAGTCTCATACCTGTACCCTGCCTGCATGAGCCCAGGGATCGCCAACGCCGGCCCACCGGAATCCGCAATCCCTCAGGATAGGGACCCGGCCCCAGCGCGTCAACGGCGGCAAGCTGCTCTGCTTCCGGCCACTTCCGGCCCTTGCGGCACCGTGCAGGAATCAGCCTCTCTCCAGGGCGTTGCCGGCACTACCAGTCGACGTAGTCGCGCCAGGTCTTGGTTGGGCGCCAGCCCAGCACCCTCTGCGCCTTGCGGGTGTCGAAGGCAGGCGCAAACGGGTTGGCCTCGAAGTACTGCGGGTCGCGAATTTCTGGCAAGGGGTCGAAGTGACGGCGCAGGGCATCCAGCGTCGGCTGCGTGAGAACGGTATCTTCAGCAGCCAGGTAGAACGCCTCGAATCGTGGCTCCTGCCCTGGCGGGAAGGAGTAGGCTGCGGCGAGCCTGAAGGCCTGCGCCACATCCTCGGGCGCGATGTAGGTGCCGCTCCAGCCGGCGATCGGCTCCCCCGCAAGGCGAGCGCGGATGAGCTCCCGCACCGCCGCCCGATCCCGTTCCGTCCACACCCAGACGTAGCGCAGAGCCATGCCCTCAAGCCCGTAGGCGCGGGCGTAATTTGCAAGCATCACCTCCCCGAACAGCTTGCTCAGCCCGTAGCTCTCGTGCGGCCAACACGGGTGCTCCTCATCAATGGGGATGTAGAGCGGCCTGAGCTCCACCTGGTGAATGCCGAACCCGCTTGCGGATTCGCTCGAAGCGTAGACGACGCGGCCAACCCCATTGCGCCGCGCTGCCTCCAGCACGTTGAATGCGCTCACGACATTCACCGCCAGGACCCGCTCCCAGGGATCCCGGTACGGGTTCGGGATGGCTGCCAGGTGAAAGATGACGTCGGCATCGCGCACGGCAGCCAGAGCTGCTTCCAGGTCGGTGAGGTCGCAACACCTGAAAGAGACACCCGCAGGGGCGCAGGAAGGTTGCTGCCGGTCGACAACGACCACCTCGTGCCCATGCGCCGCCATTTCCCGCACGACATGATGCCCGATGGCCCCAGAACCTCCCGTTATCAACACCCTCATGCAAAGCCTCCCCCTGCCAATCCTATGCCTGGCCGCTGCAGCCATCAAGGCTGGCCCCCCTCCAGGGCGCGCGCCGCTGTGCCAATCCGAGCGCGGACACCGGGCCTTCTCCTTCCGCCGTGTATGCCAGCATGCGCCACGGCCGCTCTTGGCGCTTTGGCGCAAGCGTGCTAATCTTGCGCATATGTGGCAGTGCCGCCCAGGCCCCGAGGACGTGGCAGACAAGCCCAAGCTCGCTGGAGGGGAGAGTATGAACCGTCCTTCCGCCGCATTTGCAGCCTTCACCCTTGTGCTCCTCGTCTCGCTCGTTGGCTGTGCAGCCGCACCGAGCCCAACCAGTGCGCCGGGAGTGGCCACGCCCACTGCTCAGGCCGCCGGCACAGTCTACAAGGTTGGCTTCATCGCCTCCGTTACCGGGGCAGCAGCCGCCCTGGGAGAGCCGGAGCGCAACGTTGCCTTGATGTGGCAGCAAAAGCTCGACGTGGCAGGCGGCATCGTCGGGCCGGATGGAGTCCGGCACCCGGTGCAGATCATAATCCATGATACACAGGGCAGCTCGGATCTCGCCGTCACCCTCACCAAGAGACTCATCAGCGACGATGGCGTCGTGGCCATCATTGGGCCAAGCACAAGCCCAGAATCGATGGCCATCCTGCCCATCATCGAGGAAGCGGGCGTCCCGCTAATCTCCATGGCCTCAAGCAGCGCCATCGTCAAGCCGGCGGCCGAAAGGCGCTGGTCATTCAAGACGGCCGCAAGCAACGAGCACACCGCGCCCTTGCAGGTGGAGTACGCCAAGGCAAAGGGGATCACCCGTATTGCCAACATTTACGTCAACAATGCTTACGGGGAGGACGGTGCTGTGGCTATCCGCAAGGCCGCGGCCGACGCCGGGCTGGAGATCGTCTACGAGGACACCTTCGAGGCAGACGATACGGACATGAGCGCCCAGATCACCAAGATCAAGGCAAGTGGGGCGCAGGCAGTGCTAGTCACGGCCATTCCGCCGGCGGCAGCGGTGTTCACCATGCAGTGCCGGGAGCTGGGGCTGGACTTGCCGCTCATCCACAACCACGGCATCGGCAACAAGGCCTTCATCGAGCAAGCCGGCGCGCAGAACGCGGAGGGCGTTGTCTTCCCGATGAGCAAGCTCGTCGCCTATCAATCCCTACCCGATGACGACCCGCAGAAGCCGGTGCTCACGCAGTTTGTCTCCGAGTACCAGGCCTTCGCCAAGCAGCCGCCGAGCAGCTTCGCCGGCCACGCCTGGGATGCGCTGGCGATCGTCACAGAAGCTCTCAAGCGCCTGCCAGAGGGGCTGCCCCTTGCCGAGCAGCGCAGCCGCCTGCGCGATGAGATCGAGGCGACAAAGGGGCTCGTGGGCATCGATGGCATTTTCACCTTCACGCCAGAGGATCACGTCGGGCTGAGCTACAAGGATATGGTCCTCATGCGCATCACCAACGGGGATTGGGAGTACCTCCCTCGCGAGAAGTGGTAGCCCAAGGAGGTATGCGCGTTGCAGCTTGGCTTGAGCGACTGGCTGCAGCTGTTTCTCTCGGGGTTCAGCACCGGCTGCATTTACGCCCTCATTGGGCTTGGGATAATCATCACCTACAGCGTCGCCCGCGTGATCAACATGGCCCAGGGGGAGTTTGTCATGCTCGGGGCCATGCTCACAGTGACCTTTGTGCGCGCTTTGGGGGTGGGCACGGGCCTGGCAGCGGCCATGGCGGTGCTGGCCGTGGCCCTGATCGGCCTTGCTGTGTACCGGCTGACAATACTGCCCTTGCGGCGGGCGACGGAGGTCACGGTGCTGCTGGCCACCATTGGCACGGGGATAGCCATCCGTGGGCTTGCCCATGTGGCGTGGGGAACGACGCCGCGGCCACTGCCGCCGTTTGTGGCCGCGGCTCCCATCAGGCTGGCGGGGGCGGCGCTGAGCTGGCAGCGCATATGGGTGGTGGCCTGCACGGCGGCGGCCCTTGCTCTGCTCTATTCGTTCTTCCAGGGCACGCTGCTCGGCAAGGCGATCCTTGCTT
>JAPWUW010000284.1 GCA_028275325.1 Anaerolineae bacterium
ACAGGCACAGCGCCCAGCCCAGTCTACTTGCCGTTTGCTGCTGCTGGCTGGACGCCCCCTGAGGCCAGGGCCTACCGGTACCTCTGCTCCGTCATGGACCGCTACGGTTCCGGAAGGTCACTGCGGCTCCTGGAAAGCTACGACGACTCCGCGGGCTTTGCAGATGGGGACGTAGCCTGGGTGTACGACAACGCCGTAGCCATAGTGGCACTTCTTGCCAGCGGCAGCGCGGAGGGCATCTCGCGGGCGCTCCTGCTCGGGGATGCGCTGCTGTACGCTCAGGCGCATGACCCGGAGTTTGCAGATGGGCGGCTGCGGGATGCGTACCGGGCTTCGGCTTTCGTCGGGCGTGATGGCAAGGTCACGGTGGCAGAAGGGGGCTCAGCCACCGGCAACATGGCCTGGGCGATCCTCGCGCTGCTTGGCTGCTACGAGGCGAGCGGGGACCAGAGGTACCTTGCTGGGGCGGAGCGCCTGGCGGATTGGCTGTGCGCGCACACCAAGGACGACACGGGCCTGGGCGGCTACGTTGGTGGCTACAGCTCAGCCCAGGCGAGGTTGACCTGGAAGGCGACCGAGCACAACCTGGATGTTTACGCTGCGCTGTACAGGTTGTATCTGGCAACCGGCGAAGAGCGCTGGCTCAACGCCGCTACGCGGGCGCGCTCGTTCGTCGAGTCCATGTGGCACGAGGAAGGCGGCCACTTCTGGACCGGGACGCTGGAGGACGGGCGAACGCTCAACCCAAGCCCAATCCCAGAAGATGCCCAGAGCTGGGGGGTGCTGGTGTTGGGTTCCCGGGCCGGCTACAGCGCGGCCCTCGACTGGGCGCTGGCCAACCTGCTTGAGCCGCGCTGCTCTGGCTGCCCAGAGCACGCCGGGATGCGGTTCAGCGACCGCGGTGCGGGCTGCTGGTGGGAGGGGCTGGCGCACACGGCCCTGGCGCTGGATTCAGTTGGCCGCGCGAGCGAGGCGGAAGGCTTCCGCGAAGCTCTCAAAGCGCTGCAATCTCAGGGGGCAAGTGGAGCGCTCCCCGCAGCTTGCCCGGGCGGAGCTGATACCGGGTTCGGCTGGAGTTATCCCTCTGCGCCGCATGTGGGGGCAACGGCATGGTTTCTTCTAGCCCTGCAGCGGCACAACCCGTTCTGGAACCAGAACGTCGCTTCGCCACTGCCCGTTGCCAGAGAGCGCTGAGCAGCATGTGCCGCCAAGCAACGGAACCGGGGGCTCCGGTGCCGGGGTCGGGGAACGGTCGATCCCCGTGGCCTGGAGGGCAGGTTGAGCTGGAGGCCATTTGTGGCCCTGGGCAAAGGAGCAGCATTGTTCGCTTGCTGTGGCCAGGCACGAGCCGAACTGAGCGAGGTTGAGCGTGGCTAGTTCGTGCCCGTGGCCGAGCAACCCCCTTGCGCTCCTGTTTGACGAGGCGGCAGCCGAGGGCTTGCCGGTTGCAGCCGCTGTGCGCCACCTCGGCGTGGAGAGAGCAGCAGCAGCTCCATGCACCCTGTGCCCATACGTGTGGGAAGGGGAATGCCTTTACCCGCAAACCCATACCTTCCCCCCTGGCTCCAGCCCAAGACTGCTCTCCTGGGCCATTGGGGTTGCCGCAAGCCCGGCTGTGGCGGCCGTTGCTGCCGCGAGGCAGCTGCATGCGAGGGGAGTGACAGGAGCCCCCGCTCACATCGCGGTTGCGCTGTTCTGCCCGGGTGAGGCGAGGCTATGGGAGGTGCGCCTGGCGCTGGAGCTGGCGCTGGGCGAGCTGGCCCAGCACGCCAGCTGGACCTACCAGATCGAGCCCACCGAGCCTGGGCAGCAGAGCGTGGTCGTCCTGTGCCTGTGGGTAGGCTAAGTGCGCAGGGCCAGCCTTTCAGAGCCGCCTCTGGCCGCTCGAGCTCCAGGCGCTCACAACGGTACACAGGCGCTGGCCGCAGAGGCTGTCTCAGCGCTGCACCTGCGGCCGAGGTGCGTTTGACCGAAGAAGGGCGGCCGCGTGGGCGTTTTCCTGGAGTGACCCACAAGCCGCCAAGCTGCACTGGCACCGCCGGGAGCTGCACAAAGAAATGCGCGCCAGCCGCCAATGTGCACCGGCATAGACGCCAGGCCCCTCTGGAGCTGTGGCCTAGCCGCATTCGTTGCCCTTTTGTTGCGGCATCTGTTGCTGCCAACGCACTTTGGCGGCCAGCGTTGCACTTCAGGGAGGTATTCCCGCCCACCCGCCCCTGAAGGTACGGCCAGGCTGCAGGGCGGGCGGGTGGGAGAGATCTGCCCCTCGGGCGGAGCACGTGCGGCCAAAGCACTTTGGGAGCGAGAAGCGGTCCTCTTATACGCGCGGGCTGGCCGCCACGGAGCTCTCGCTCAATTGGAGTGCGGCTCTTGGTGAGTGTGTTGGCCGCCAGAGTTGCGGCATTGGTGATGGGTGTGTCGCTGCCAAAGCCAGTTGGCCGCCATTGTCGCACTCCGGAAACTGCCCCACCCACCCGGCCTTTCCTGTCGGTGCCAGCGCACGCCGGCCGTCTTTGTTGCGCTCGAGAAACTGCCCCGCCCACCCGCCCCCAAAAGCGTTGCCAAGCCGCAGGGCGGGCGGGACCAAGAACTGCGGCGTGCCGGCGACCGTCGGCACGCACTACTCCCAAAGCGCTATGACAGCCGGATCGGTGCGCCACTGCCGCAGGAGCGCGATGAATCGCGCGCGCAGCTCCCGCGCGAGCTCCTGGTGCTCCTGCAGCACATCCTTCTCCTGCGCGGGGTCGCTCTCACGATCGTAGAGCGCCTCAGGCCCAGGCTCGCGCAGCTGCTCTTTGGCCAGGCCGTCCACAGCGCGCGTCTGCAGTGCCGCCTCCGGCACCTGCCTTGCCGCGCAGATGTAAGACCAGCGCCCAGCCGTGAGAGTGGCGCGCGCAGCCCCTAGCCCCCCGTGGATGAGCGTCGGCGCGGTGATGGCCATTTCGCGCGCCAGCCCGCTCTGGCCCGCAAAGAGGGGCCAAAGGTCCAGGCCATCCATCGGTGGCCTCTCCTTGATGCCAGCAAGCGAAAGCAGCGTCGGCATGATGTCCGGGGCCTGCACGTAGCCCTGGCAGCGGCCAGGGCGCACACCGGGGCCGCGCACGATGAAGGGCACGCGCGCTATCTCCTCGTAAAGCGGTATGTAGCGGGACCAGCGCTCGGTTATGTGGGACTTACCGACGCAGCCGTGCTCGCCGAGCAGGAACCCGTGGTCGGAGGTGAGGATGACCAGGGTGTCGTCAAGGAGCCCCATGTCCTCGATTTTCTCCAGAAGCCGCCCGACCCAGCGATCGACGAGGGTCACTTCGGCAGCGTAGAGGGCGCGCATGTGCTGCAGCTCCGCGGGCGAAAGGTAATCCGCTGGCCCATACACAGGGTAGGACACAACCTCCCCTTCGTAGCCGGGGTCGTAGCGGTCCACGTACCACTGCGGCGGGTCCCACGGCTCGTGCGGGTCAAAGGTGTCGACATAGAGGAAGAAGGGCTTGTTGCGCCAGTTGCGCTCCAACCAGTGGGCGGCTGCGGTCATGGTGCGCGCCACAAAGGTGTCGTCCTCGAACTGCCGCCAGGCGACATTGCGCAAGTGGACGCGCATGAGCCGCTCGGGGTTGCGGATCTTGTGCGCGGCGGCCGGAAGGGCTGGCTCGCGCGGCGCCGTCTGCCAGCGGTCGCTCTCCTGCCCCCGGATCCACTCCCATCCCTGAAAGCCACGGTCATAGTGGAACCCGTTCTCCAGAATGTGTGGGTTGTCCGCGATCATCATCGTCACATAGCCAGCGCGGCCTAGGATCTCCGCAAGCACGGGCTCCTCGCGCGGGAGCGGCGCCCATTCGGCATAGGCGCACGTGTATCGGCCCGTCATG
>JAPWUW010000285.1 GCA_028275325.1 Anaerolineae bacterium
CAGCGGGCGATTACTGCATTGAGGTCACAGCCGTGGACCAGGCCGGCAACAAGACCAAGCTCGGCGACTGCATCCTCATCGAGAGCATCGTTGTCCTGGCCATTGATTTCGATACCGTGGACTTCGGTGAGATAGTCCCCAGGGCCGAGAAGTGGGTCATGGGCAACGACACCTTCGAGCCCGGCGACGGCCGCCCGACCGTCTGGAACCAGGGCAATGATCCCGCCTCCTTGAGAGTACACTTCACACCGATGGTGGGCGCTCAGGAAGGCAAGACCATTGAGCAGTTTAACGTCCAGCTAATGAGCCAGAGGGTGGACCTCAAGGCAAGCGAATGGGCCACGCTGGAAGGGCCGATACTGCCCTGCACGCCAGTGCAGATCGACTTCTCCATCCACCCGCCCGAATTCCTGCCCGCGGATTCCTACTCTGGCACCGTAGAGCTCGAGATGGTGCATTACGCTGCCAAGAAGTAGAGGGCGTCTCGGGCTGAGCGCGGCTGTGGGTGCTGGCAACGGACCAGCACCCACAGTTTGCTTGGGCAACAGTCGAGTTGTGCGCCGCCAAGCTAGCACGGTTTTCGTATAGTCAGCCGCGAGGGAAAGAGATGCTGCGGAAGGGGTTTGTTGCACTTGTATGTGCCACTCTGCTCACTTTGAGCCTCGGGCTTGGCACGCGGGCACTGGCGATTGGCATCGGCATCGCCCCGACCAGCTTCGAGTTGCGCGATGCTCTGCGTGGTGAGGAGTACTTCTACAGCTTCTTGATCCTCAATCCAGGCGACCAAGAGGCCGTGTTCCTTCTGAGTACCGAAGGCACAGCTGCAAGCTGGATCACCTTCTACCTCGACCCGGCGTTGCCAAGGCCAGTGGACGCAGTGGTTGTCCCTGGCGGTGGGCGCGTTCAGCTTGCAGTGCGGCTTGCCATCCCGCTCGAGGCAGCGGATGGGCAGCATGCGGCAAGCATAGTGGTGGAATCGGTACAGAGGGCTGCAGTTCCCACCAGCCCTGCACAGGATAACCAGCGCGGCGCAGCCGTTGTCATGCGCGTGCGAGCAGATGTGAGCATACACGTGACTGGCACAAAACAGCCTAGCGCCGAGGCGCCAACGCCCACTGCCCCTGCACAATCGACCTCTGTCTCGCAGGAAACCTACGTAGAGCATGTGGTCCGCCGAGGGGAGAACCTCACGCGCATTGCCCGGCAGTACGGCGTCTCGGTGGAGGCTATTGCTGAGGCCAACAACATCCGCAACCCTTCGCTCATCTACATAGGCCAGAAGCTGCGGATTCCGCTTGGCGGCCAGGCAGCTAGCACCGCCACCCCCGAGGCGGCTACCACGCCAACCCCCACGGGCACCAGGCCGCCAGAGCCAACACCCACAAGCACCCCCCTCTCAACAATGGCACCAGCTACCCCTCAACCTGAGGGCACAGCGCCGGCAGCTGGGCCTACTCCAGCCGTGGTGACGGCAGAGCAGATGCAAGCAGCCATGCAGATGCTCTGGCAAGGCGCTGGCTGCACGCCGCAAGTGGCCTTAGCCGGCGGGGCTATTGGCGGCATGGTCATGATGCGGCGGCGCCGCACGGGCTGAGCGCAAGCGCCACGTCATGCCGCCCGCACCAGGGCTCAGCCAACCTGCAAAAAGAGGGGATGGGCGCCGCCCATCCCCTCTTGCGAGAGCTCGCGCTCAGGCCTGTTTGATGAAGTACTGCTCGGCCCAGGAATCGCTATCGTGCAGCCAGCAGTATGGCTCCTCCGGCACGTTGCGGAAGTTGTTCTTGGCGATCATGATTGTCGGGCCTGGGCCAAGCGTGAGCACTTCCCAGATGTTCTTTAGGTCGAGCCGCTCGATCTCCTTGAGGATCTCAAGCTGCTTTTGCGTGTCGATCGTCACCTTGGCCTCGTCGAAGAGCTGCTGCGCCCGCCGGGCATCGCCCGTCGGCTCAACCCCTTCCGTGCCGCCGCTCGCGTACCAGAGGCCCCACGCTGGCGCCCAGTAGGTGCTGTGGTCCACCGGCGCGTAGGAGCGCAGGTACACGAAGCGGGAGATGCCGCTGAGGCTATCCTTCACGTAGGCGCAGAAGGCATACTCATGGGAGAAAATGCGCGGCCACCACAGGTCGTAGGAGATTTCCTCGATCGAGGCCTTCACGCCGATCTGTGCCCAGTAGTTGGCCACAAGCTCCGCCGCATCCATGTACTCTTTGCTTGAGAAGACGTCCACCTTGGCGATGAGCGGCTTGCCATCGGGCCGCAGCCGGATGCCATCGCCCCCCATCTGCAACCCCATCTCGTCCAGGAGCGCGTTCGCCTGCTCCACATCGAGCGTGAGGTGCGCAAAGAGATCCGGCTCATCGGCGAGGTCCGGGAACGCTGCGCTCACTGGCAACCGCTCCCCAAGGTAGATGAGCTCGTTCAGCTCGTCGCGGTCGATCGCGAGGTTCAGCGCCTTGCGGAAGCGGATATCCTGGATGAGCGAGAGCATGACGTCATCCCCCACCAGGTTCTGGTTGGGGAAAATGGTGAAGGCCATCGGGTGCTCAGCGATCTTCTTGATCACCCGGTAATCGCCCTTCTCGCGGTTCTGCATGAAGAGCGGGTAATCGCTGAAGGAAAGGTTGCGGCTCTGGCAGCTCAGCTCCCCGGCAACCGTCTTCATGGTGATCATCTGCTTATCTTCCACGAAATTCAACCGGATCTGGTCGATGTACGGGAGCTGGTTGCCCTCCGGATCCAGCTTGTAGTAGTAGGGGTTGCGCTCCAGGATAAGAGGCGGCCCCTTCTCCTTTACCTTCCAGGCGCGCAGCGTCGGCAGGTCTGGGTTTTCCGCATATACAAGCTTGGCGTTAAAGAGCTGCGCCCAGTTCTCGTAGCCGCCATCCTTGACGAGCTTGTCGAGCTCGTCCTTGTCCGCATACTTGGCGTGGAACTGCTTCAGGTAGTGCGCCGGGTACCCCAGGCCACCGCCCCCACCCCACACGTATGCCATGAACGCCAGAAGCAGCCCGTGCGGCTGAGCGAACTTGAACTTCACAGTGTAGTCATCGACCTTCTCGACCACGCCGAGCTGCCCGCCGGATTTCATCCACGCCGGCTTGCCGGGAGTGAGCTCGTCATTGAGGACGATATCCTCGTACCAGAAGACGATGTCATCGGCGGTGAAGGGCTCCCCATCCGACCACTTGTGCCCCTCGCGGATGTAAAAGGTGAACTCCTTGCCATCCTCAGAAATCTCCACCTTCTTGGCAAGGTGTGGGGTCCACTCCTGGCACTTTGGGTCGTAGATGATCCAGGGCTCAATGCTGTAGCCGGTGGCGCCGCGGGCATCTGCCATCCCGGTGACGGCCTGATCCCACACGCCACCGTACTGCCCAACTTCCTCGATCACGTTGATGACAAGCGGCTCCTTCGGCAAGCGCTCCTCCACGGGTGGGAGCTTTCCCGCCTTCACAAGCTCCTCGAGCATTGGCGCTTCCCCGTACTTGGCCGCTGGTGCCACTGTTGCAGCCGGTGTCGGCGTGGGGGCCGCTACCGTTGGCGCTGGCGTGGGGCTGGGCGGCACTGGCGTCGCTGTGGGCAGCTCCGTTGGGGCAACGGTTGGCGCTGGCGTCGCAGCACCCCGGCAGGCCGAGGCCACAGCAGCTGCGCTTACAAAGCCAGCGACCTTCACAAATGACCGTCTGGTCAGGCGCATCCTATCCATCTCCGCCTCCGTTTTCCCTGCGCTGGCAATCTCCACGGACATCTGGCAGGGCCAACCATGAGCGATCGCTCCGGCCGCGCTTGTGCCAGAGCAACTCGATCCACCGCCGCCTGAGCCAAGGCCTGTGCTAGGCTCCTGCCACCTCC
>JAPWUW010000286.1 GCA_028275325.1 Anaerolineae bacterium
CCCACCAGGTTCGTCACCACCGGCACAAAATACACAGTGCGGAAAAGGCCTCGAGCGCGCACCAAGGGCGAGTTGAGAGCCATGGCGAGTACAAGCGCCAGGATCAAGGTTGGTGGCAGCATGTACGCGACGAAGCGGCCGGTGTTGGCGAGAGACTTCAAGAACAAAGGCTCGTGGAGGATGTCGCTATAGTTGCGCAGCCCAAGGAAGAAACGGGACTGCGCCGCCCCCAGAGGCCAGTTGTAAAGGCTCATGAGGAATGCATAGACGATGGGTACAGCCACAAAGGCCAGGAAGAAAAGCAATGATGGCGCAAGGAAGATGTACGCCCACAGTGTGCGACGCCGCATTTCCGTCAGGCGCAACATGAAAAGGCCACCTTCATGATTGCGATTGTCTACGGGCCACGGCCTTGTGCGCCGACAGCCTGACACGCGCACAAGGCCGTGCTGACCTCACAGCTCAGCCCCTGGCTCAGACGCCGAACTTCTTCGTGTAGAGAGCGCGCTCTTCGTCTGCTCCCTTCTTGACCGATTCGGCCACATCCATGCCCTCGAGGATGACGCGATCCCAGATGGCCTGCCTGATGTACCAAACATCGTCCCAGCCCCATCCGTCCATGGGGATTGCCGTTGGGAGCACGTCAAAAGCTGTTGCTATGTTCGGGTCTTTGCGCAGCTCAGCATCTGCTAGGACTGATTTGCGCGAGGGGCACTCGCCGCCACCAGCAGCCCACAGCTTCTGCGAGTCAGCAGAGGTGATATAGGTGACCCACTTCCAGGCAGCCTGGACCTGCTTGCTGGCAGAGGAGACAACGTAGGACCAGCTCGAGCCCATGACGGCTGGCTGTTTTCCTGCCGGGTAAGGGGTGGGCAGAATGGTGAAGGTCATGTCTGGTGCTGTAAGCTTGAGAGTGCCAGCAAGCACATACTCCGCCACCCGCATGGCCGTCTTGCCTAAGGCGAAGCGTTCCTGCCCTGCCAGGAATTCTTGCGAATCAACCTTGTGCTTCGTGACGAACTCGGTGATGTACGTCCATGCCTCGATCCCGTAATCCTGGTCGTACGTCACATTGTAGTTCTCGTCCACTGGCATGCAGAGGCAGTTCTGCGCTGGCATCTGGTAGTAGTACTGGTACGGCGAAACGGCAATGTCCAAGCCAGCCTGCACGAAGTTGCCGGAATCATCTTTCTTCGTCAGGGCCAGCGCCCACTGTGCGAGCTCGTCCCAGGTCTTCGGCCCTGCCTTGGGGTCCAGACCCGCCTCCTGCGCCATAGCGTCGTTGATAAACAAGGGCCAGACCTGAACATCAGTGGGCATGCCGTAATACTCGCCCTCGAACTTGAGCAACCGCACAGTCCAAGGGACAAGCTCGGCCTCGATATCGCCTTTGGTCATCACCTCCTCGGGCACGGCCACCAGCTGCTTGCGGTTGTAGAACTCGATGGCTATGTTGGCCGGGATCTGGAATACATCCGGCCCGCTACCGGCCTCAAGGGCGGTCACCACCTTATCGAAGTAGGCGTCATAAGGCACAGATTCGAATGTGACTTCCATGTCCGGGTATTCCTGCGTGAACTTCTGCACCAGGCTCTGGACAATCGCGGCTCTGGCCTCATGGTGATGCTGCCAGTGGGTGATTCTTGCCTTCGCTGCGGCTGCTGTTGGGGGCGGACCTGCCTCAATGGGCGTGGCCGACGCGGCTGGAGCCTGCGTGGGCGCTGGCGCACAAGCAGCAATCCCTAACCCTACTGAGCCGACACAAAGAACTCGCAAGACCTGGCGACGCGAAATCCGCCTGTCCATAGGACACCTCCAAGCGCTGTGCACGCCTGACTACCCACTGGCTTGATAACACGCTTTGAGCAGCACGTCAACACCAAAGCTGGCCGGGTGCAGGCCTCAATTTCAGCGGAGCGACCCCGGGAAATGCGAGTAGAGGCTCGGGAGGCACGGGGATAAGGACAGATAGCAGTCCGGACTGTCAAGGAGCGTCTGGCCATGCGCGCATTGCTCAGCGGTGTAGCAAGGCGCTTCCGGCGCGCACCTCGATAACAGGTGGCAGGCCATGCGCCCGTGAGATGGTGCTTCAGTTGCGGTTCTGGACTTTACTTCCCGCAAAAGCGGCTGGCAGCCTTAGAGCGTGTTATGAACTTCACGCCAGGTGGAGTAGACCTGGAGCATGGAAAGAGAAGCCTATCCCAGTCACGTGAGTGACGAAGAGCGGGCCTTCGTGGCTTCGTTACTTGACGCTGATGACGGAAGAAGCGCCACAACGGGTGTATCCTCTCAGGGAGGCATTCAACGCTCTGCGCTGGATCGTGCGTGCTGGAGCACCCTGCCGCATGATGCCAAAGGATCTGCCCCTTGGGCAGGTTGTGTGCCAGCAGACGCAACGTTGGCTCAAGGCGGGGGTGTTCGAGGCCATCGTCCATCGGCCAGCCCGCTTTCGCCGTTTGGCTCGCGACCACGAGCGGCCACCCAAGACACTCGCTGGCTTCCGCTTCCATCGCTTTGCCGTGGTGCTGCTTAGTCGCTCGGTTCGTCTCATCACTCAAAGTGCATAACACACTCGAGCAATACCGATGAGCACCCTGTAACGCAATGTGTTACAAGGCGCAACACGCGGGTTCAGTTGCACGCTCCCTTGAAGGCCCTCGGCATGGCAGGAGGCGGATAGGCAGGGGAGGTGAAACGCAGGATATGCAGGCCTGTCTTCCCTGCGGTCTCCTGAAAGCCCGGCACCCCTGAGCTGCTACAAGGTGGAGATCCTTGTGCTGCCCAAGATTGCCCCCTTAGCGCTGCCCGTAGTGGCATGTTGTGCTGCCGATCCCGTGAAGACGCGCAACACAAGGCTAATTGTGGCCATAAGAATGCGCAGGACAATAACCACCTGACGTGGGCTCCGCGCAAGCTCGTGCCCTTGGGGCAGTGCCAGCTGACCCTTTTCCACCCTACCCCGGCCGCTCCCGCAAGCCTCCTCCGGGCCAGCGATCCATCTACCCAGTCGCAGCTAGGATGCCGATCGCCGCAGCTGCGCGAATGAGCGGCGAAGGTGTTGTGCAGGCATCAGCGGCAGATAGAACTGGCGCTAGTGCAGACCCCGGAAGCGACTCCCAGCGCGACCTCGGGGTGACTGTGGCCTGCATGCTTTTTCCCGGGAACACTGGATGTACATCTAGCCTGCCAATCTCCTGAAGCGACTCGACAAAGGGGCCGCAAGGTGACAGTCCAGCTTGCCGGCTGTATCAGGCTTGATGGAGATAGAAGGCCAGCAGCAGGTGCACAGGAGCTGCTTCAGGCGGGAGTCCATGCGCCAAGCCAATTGGGTCAGGGGAGCCCGCTGCGGCTCGCGCACAGGCGCCAGCTACAACACATACCCAATGGGACTATCTCGGGCGCCTTCGGCCTTCTACACCAATTGAGAAGCCGCATACGGGTGCGCGCGCCACCCCACAGCTCACGGCGAAAGAAGAAGTTCCCGCAGCCTAAGAAGCGCCCGGAAGATGCGGCCAGCTCACCTGGCCGTCAGTGGCCACAATCACCCCTTTGGCCAGCGCCTCTTCCTCAACCCCAGGCAGGACTTCCTCCCCACCAACGGCAGCAAGCACCCGCCGGCCCAACCTGCCAAGATACTTTGCCCGCCTCAGCGCCCGCTCCAGATCCCCCAATCCAACTCCCCAGGAGACCTCCGCCACAAGGTAGACCTCCTCCCCCGTGGAGCGCAGCCTCCCTGTGGCCACAAGGTCCGAGGCAAGCACCTGCTCGTACTCATCAAAGCTCAAAAGCCCGCTCTCCAGCGCCGGCTCAAGCAGCTGCGAGAGCTCCCCAGGGCTCA
>JAPWUW010000287.1 GCA_028275325.1 Anaerolineae bacterium
GTCTGCCCGTTCCACTTGGTGGTGGCGACGATGCTGTTGATCTCCTCCGCCCAGGCGTTCAGCTGGCTCTGGATGGCGGCGCGCTCTGCCGTACCCAGTGTGTCGGAAGCGGCCTGCTCCGCCTTGGTGCGCATCTGCACCAGGATGTCGCTTATCTTCTGCAGGCCGGCCTCAGCCACGGAGAGCATGTTCTTGGCGTCGCCTATGTTGTCGAGCGCGACCTTCAGGCCCTCGCTGCGGGCGTTCATCTTGGTGGCAATGGAGAGCCCGGCCGGGTCCTCCTCGGCGCTGTTGATGCGCCGGCCGGTGGCCAGCCTCGTCTGGTGCGTGCCCAGGAGGCTGTTGGTCTTGCGGAGCGAGTACAGTGCGTTCAGAGCGCCGATGTTGGAAGCGATACGTGTGAAATCAGCCTGTGCCATCTCAGCATCTCCTTGCTAGGGTTTCCTGGCGGGGTTTCCCTCCCCCGCCCGTGCCCACCTGGGGCCTCCAGAAAGGGCGGATAGGCAACTCGACTCGTTTGGCTCGCTTCTTCCCACACCTCCTCTCTTGGGGGATGTTTTCGCCCTATATATCGGCAGGTGGCTGGAAAACTTTAGGCCAAGTGGCCAGCTCTGGGGTAGGTAGATCGTCCTAGTACCAGCCCTGTTAGCAGGCCGCGGCCGCGCCGGCAGCGGCCTGGCTTTCCTCCAGCCGCCTGGCGTGAGCGAAGGCAAGCAGGGCATCTTCCTCCCGGCCCAGGTTGCGCAGCGCCACGGCGAGGAGTTTGTAGGCCTCGTGATCCTCGGGCCGCAGCTGCAGGGCGGCCGCGAACGCCTCAGCCGCTCGGGCCGGCTGCCCCTGCCGCAGCAGGTCCCGGCCGTAGGCCTTCAGCGCCTCCGCCGGGCTTAGGCCCAGCGCCTCCAGGTTGGCAATGGCTGGCTTGTAGCGCGGATCCTGCACGAGCGCCCGGACAAAAAAGGAGATCGCCTCCTGTGCCCGTCCTCTGAGCCCGGCGATGGAGCCAAGGAGGTTGAGGGCTGCGGCGGCCGACCCCTCCTGCTGTGTGGCAAGCTGTGCCACCCTTTCTGCCATGCTGGCCGCGCCAGCGCGCAGGTGCAGGAGCGCAAGCTGCAGGAGATCCCCTGGCCGGGGCCCGGCAAGGCACAGGGCCCTTGCCAGGTACTCGGCAGCCGGGCCAGCCTGGCTGCTCTGCTGGGCCTTTTTGGAAAGCCGTCTCCAGAACCCCGCGTCTTTCCAAAAAGAAGGCAGAAGCAATAGTTCAATTTCGGTGGCCTGGCCTGCTGCCAGCAGCTCCTCGGCCAGCTGCAGGCCGGCGCCTGGATCCGCCGGCGGCGCAGGTGGCAGGCTTTTCAATTGCTCCTCGGCCCACTGCAGGTAAGCTTCGCGCGCCTGAGCCCAGTGCCCCAGGCCAAGATAGCAGTGAAACAGCATGCGGTAGACATCTGCAAGCGGCTGAGTTGTCCCCATTTGCAGCCCTTCGCGAAGGGAGAGCGCGCGCTCAAAGGCGGAAACGGCCTCCTCCAGCCGGCCGAGCTCCAGGTAGAGCGACCCCGCAGTGACCCAGACCTGCCGCCTGTTCGGGAAGAGCTCTATTGCCCTCTGGACTGCTTGCTCCGCCTCCTCGTAGCGGCGCAGCTGCCTGTAGGCGGCGGCAAGCAGCCAGTGCGCCTCGCTCACCTCGGATTCGACATCGAGCGCCGGGCAGTGCCCCTCCACTACCCGCTCGAGGTATCTGGCTGCCTCCTCCATCTCCCCGAGCATATAGGAGCAGACGCCGAGGTGGTAGTGCCAGAAAAGGTTCCCGGGCTCCTCGGCCAGGCACTGCAATAGGATGCCGCGGTTGCGGATGGCCTTGGTGCGCAGCACTTCCGGGGAGGCATCATAGCCGACGTGCTGCACGACAATATCCGTATGCGCCAGGCGAATGGGCTCGCTGCCGGGCGGCGCCTCCAGCCTCTCGTGGATGCGGTTCACGAAGTGCAGGCCCAGCCCGTTGCGGAAGAGCCGCGTGTGACGGCTGGCTGCTTTTGACCCCCTCCTCTGCACATCGCTCACGACGATAAAGGTGTATACATCGGCAAGAGGCCGGGCTACGAGTTGCCTTATGGCCGTGGCGCTCTCGGGCGGCAGCCGGTCGTCGGCGTCCATCCACAGGATCCAATCCCCCTTTGCGTCGCGGATGGATTCATTTCGGGCCGCGGCGAAGTCGTCCACCCAGGGGAAGAAGCGCACCTGCGCCCCGTAACGCCGGGCGATCTCCACGGTGTTGTCCATCGAGCCAGTGTCGACGACGATGATCTCGTCGGCAATGGGCAGGACGCTTTCCAGGCAGGCGCCCAAATGCTCTTCCTCGTTGCGCACGATCATGCAGATGGAGATGGTGGGCCGCGGGCCCTGCCGCTCCGCTGCCCCAGCTTCCGCCTCGGCCTGCAGCCGCTCAAGGAGCGAGAGCGCCGCCTGATTGCCAGGTTTGAGCGCAAGCTCCCGGTGCAACGCTGCCACCGCTTCCTCGGGCTGCCCCAGCTTCTCGTGGCACAGGGCCAGCACGTAGTGCGCGTTCTCGATCGTGGGCACCTTACTCAGCGCTTCCTCGAGCCTGGCGATCGCCTCTTGGGGCTTGCCGGCGTTGAGAAGGGAAAGGCCCTGCTCGCAAAGGGCAAGTGCCCTCTCAATTTCCTGCGGCGTCGGCTCTCGCAATCGCGAGAGCATCGGCCGGCGGCCACCGGTTGCTTTCTTGCTCCTTTTCTTCCTGCTCAAGGCATTCCTCCTTTGCGCGGCTGCCCGGCGGACTCGGGGGCCAGCGTGGCTGCTTCGAGCTCGGCGATCGCTTCCGCCACGCCCTCCAATGTCGGTTGAAGGGACTGGACACGGCGCAGGGCCACCAGGGCGGCGTCGGTGGCGCCGAGCTGCGCGGCGCACTGGGCGAAGGAAAGCAGGATGCCGGCGTCGTTGGGATCCAGGGCGATGGCGCGCTTGAGGTACTGGCTTGCCCTGTCCAGCTCACCGAGCTCCATGTGCAGCTGCGCCAGGTTGTGCAGCGCATCAATGCTTCTGGGGTCGGCCCGTAGCGCTTGCTCAAAGGCCTCCCTGGCCCCGTGGAGATCCGCCTGCCGGTAGCGGCAGGCACCGAGCCTGTTCCAGAGCTCAGCCCGCTCCGCAGGGGCGGCGCCAGGCAAGTCCAGGACCTCCCGCAGCGCCTGGGCAGCCTGGGGCCAATCCTCGCGGGCTAGCGCCTCTTCTGCCGCCAGGGCGAGCTCCTTGCGCCGGGCCTGGGCTCGCAGCTCCCGCGCTTCCCAGATGCGGCCGCCATCCTGGGCCACGTGAGTGAACCGCAGTTCCGGCAGTGGGACGTAAAAGCGGCTCACGACATCTGCCGGCAGCTGGATGGAGAAGCCCTCGCCCATTTTGAGCTCGCCGGGCAGCCCCCACTTTGCCTTGAAGAGCTGGAAATTGCGTTCCATGGCTGCGCGATAGTCGATCCCAGCTGAGCGGAAGGTTCGGCTGCCCTCGTGGTGCACAAAGCAGTCTTGGGCGATGCGCAGCCTGAACCCTGCTGCCCTGGCGCGCAGGCAGAAATCGTCGTCCTCGAAGTTGCCAGTTCCGAACCGCTCGTCGAGCCCGCCGACCCGCTGCAGGACGGAGCGGCGCAAAAGCAGGCAGAAGCCCACAAGCCTTGAGACCTCCTCGGACTCCCCCTCGTGATCCCGGGCCCAGCGCGCCGCAAAACGCTCGAGCTCGTCCTCGCCGCGGTAGCTGGCCCCCTGCACGAGCTGCGGCCCGGAGACGTAGTTGGAGCGCGGCCCAACGAGGCCAACATCGGGGTGCCGGT
>JAPWUW010000288.1 GCA_028275325.1 Anaerolineae bacterium
GACCTCTGGGTGAAAGTGAGGCCCAATTGGCGTCGCTCAGAGCGCGCTCTCCGGCAGATGGGTTACGCCCTTCGGGAGCGCGGCACAGGGAGATGACAATCGACTCGACCGGCCGTCGAGCGCCATGCTGCCTTTACTGCGCGTGCTAGATGGGAGGTGTCAATGCTGGTAGGCGACAAAATGACAAGAAACGTTGTTACTGTATCGCCAGAGACGACGGTGGCTGATGGCCTGCGCCTTATGAACGAGCGGGGGATTCATCGCTTGCCCGTGGTGGAAGCCGGGCGAAGGCTCGTCGGCATCGTGTCTGATATGGACCTGCGCATTGCCGAGGCAGCAGGCCGGTTGTCCGACCCGGTCTCGGCGGTAATGACCAGGCGGGTGATCACAGTCGATGAGTACGACACTCTTGAGTACGCTGCAACGCTTATGCGGGAGAAAGGCGTGGGCGGCCTACCAGTCCTGCGGGGGGAGCGGCTCGTGGGCATCATCACCGATGGCGATATATTCGATGTCTTTGCTGATCTCATGGGTGTCGGTAAGCCAGGCGTGCGGCTCACCCTGGCTCTGCCCGCTGAGCAGGGTACCATAGTGGAGTTGCTCCAGACGGTACACCGCCAGGGAGGGACCATAATCGCGCTGGGGACAGTAAAGCTGGACACCCGACACTTGATGGTGCTGAAGGTCGGCAACCTGACGCCTGAGAAGGCACAGCAGGCTGTCTCTCTTGCAGGAGTGGAGCTCGTCGATATGCTCGCAGAGCAGCGATAATGACGATGCTCTCCTGCCCTGGGTGTCGCACGAAGATAGTCTGCACGCTTGGCCCCTCCACCGATGTGGGGGATACCCTTTCGCGCCTCATTCAGGCGGGCATGTCCGTGGCGCGCATCAACTTCTCGCATGGAACGCAAGCGGAGAATGGGCGGCGCATGCGCGAGTGCCGCGAGCAAGCTGCAGCAGCAGGGACCCCGGTTTCGCTGCTTGCTGACTTGCAAGGGCCCAAATGGCGCATTGGCCGCTTCTCCAAGGGCAAGGTGCAGCTGCAGCCAGGTCAGGAGTTCAGCCTGGTCCTGGAACCGATCTTGGGAGATGCTCACCGGGTACACCTGCCACACCCGGATCTCTTCGCCGCGATAGAGGAAGGCGACCACATTCTGCTCGGGGATGGAGATCTGGAGCTCATCGCCAGGCACAAAAGCGGCTCGAGCATCCTCTGCGAGGTGCTGGTCGGAGGCACACTCGCGTCCAACAAAGGGATCACGGTGCCAGGCCGCCACCTGCCAGTTGCGCCCATCACTGCCAAGGACAAGGCGGATCTTTCCTTTGCCCTGCAGGTGGGTGTGGACATGGTTGCGATGTCCTTCGTCCAGCGCGGGGAGGATGTCGAGCAGTTGCGCGCGCTCTGCCGGGAGGCCGGCGGCTTTTTGCCAAGCATAGTAGCGAAGATAGAGACGAGAGCCGCGCTCGATAACTTCGAGGCAGTTTTGAACAACGCGGATGCCATTATGGTGGCCCGTGGGGATCTTGGCCTGGAAGTGAGCCCCGAAGAGGTGCCCCTAGTTCAGAAAGACATCATCAAGCGTTGCCGCTCTGCGGGCAAACCAGTCATCACGGCAACGCAGATGCTTGAGTCGATGATGGCGAACCCCCGGCCCACTCGCGCCGAGGCGAGCGACGTCGCCAATGCGATCTTGGACGGGACGGACGCTGTCATGCTCTCCGGCGAGACGGCAACAGGCCGCTACCCCGTCCTTGCTGTGGAGATGATGCGCCGCATTGCTGCCTACACCGAAGCGCACTTGCCTCACTCCCGATGGTTGCAGGAGGCGACATCTGCCGAGTGCGGTTCCATCACAGAGGCGATAAGCCTTGCGACGGTCGAGATTGCAGCCCAAGTTGCGGCAAAGGCTATTGTCGCTGCGACGATTTCGGGCTGGACGGCGCGCATGGTAGCCAAGTTCCGGCCGAGCACCCCGCTTGTGGCAGCGACACCTTCGCCAGCCACTGTAAGGCAACTCATGCTCGTCTGGGGAGTTGTCCCCGTGCTTGTGCCTGAGTTCAGGACAACAGACGAGATGACTTCAGCGGCCGTTGGCCTTGCGGCCCAGGTATTGGGCCTGGCTGCTGAGGACGTGGTGGTCGTCACCGCTGGCGTTCCGCTGGGTGGAAGCGGACGCACCAACATGATCCGAGTTCACCGTGTGGAGGAAGTGGTGCGGTAAACCGGGCGCCTCATAGCCGCTCCTGCACCTGCAGATCCGCCGGTGCAGAGAGCGGCGCTTGCTGGTCCAGTCCGCAGTACGGGCACACCGTCCAACGCAGGCTCAACAAGCGGCCACAACGGGTACACTTCCGGCGCAGTCGCGTGTGGCACTCCGGGCAAAGCATGAAATCCTTTTCCGTAGGCGCACCGCAGCTCGGGCACACCTCGCGCTCTTCCACATCGCGCAGAAGAGCTTCTTCCTCCAGTGCCCTCTCGTACGCTTGCGCCAGAGTCTCCTTGGGCCGCAGGATCAGGTAAAGCAGCAGTCCCGGGAGGTTGAATACAAGCACCAGTACCGTTGCCAAAACTTGCGCGAAGACATCACGTGTGCGCGAACGGATATCCCGTACGGTCCAGATGACAATGCTCAGGTATAACGAAATCGCAAACGCACTGAGGAAACCGACTGCAATTTGCAGGACCGCATTCATGTTTGCTGCACTTGGCATAGCCAGACATGCTCCTCGTTCTCGACACTGGGGCGCCATTCTACCATGCAGGCTGGACCTGTGCGAACCCCCAGGCCACCTAAAAGAGGCTGGGCTGGCTGGGCGCCGGCGGCGCCAGGCCCAGCCTCTCGTAGGCGAGCCTGGTTGCCACTCGCCCTCGGGGCGTGCGCTCGATGAGGCCGCATTGCAGGAGGTATGGCTCACAGACGTCCATGATTGTGTCTGGCTCTTCCGAGACAGAGGCTGCCACAGTTTCCAGGCCAACGGGACCGCCCCCAAACTTCTCCACCAGCGCCCGCAGCACCTTGCGGTCGAGCTCGTCCAGCCCGCACTCGTCTATCCCAAGCACTGCAAGCGCCTCTTGGGCCACCACCTTGTCGATGTGCCCGCCAGCACGCACCGTTGCATAGTCCCGCACGCGGCGCAGAAGCCGGTTCGCCACTCGGGGCGTCCCTCGGGAACGGCGTGCAATTTCTGCTATCCCCTCCTCGTCGATGCTCACACCCAGGATGAGAGCCGCTCGCCGGACGACTTGCCTCATTGCCTGCTCGTCGTAGAAATCCAGCCTGTGCACGGCCCCAAAGCGGGAGCGCAGCGGAGAACTCAGCAAGGCCAGGCGCGTGGTGGCACCTATAACTGTGAAGCGCGGTAGCGAAAGCCTTATGCTGCGCGCTCCCGGCCCACGGCCGACGATTATGTCGAGTGCAAACTCCTCCATTGCCGGGTACAGGATCTCCTCGACGGGCTTGGCCAGCCGGTGGATTTCGTCCACGAAGAGAATGTCTCCCGGGCGAAGGTTGGTGAGGATAGCAGCAAGGTCACCAGCGCGTTCGATCGCAGGCCCAGAGGTGACCCTGATGGCTGAACGCATCTCATTGGCAAGCACATGAGCCAAAGTCGTCTTGCCCAGCCCAGGCGGCCCGTAGAGCAAAATGTGATCCAGAGGCTCCCCGCGCTGTCTGGCCGCTTCCACCAGGATGCGCAGCGCCTCCACAACCTTTTCCTGCCCAATGTACTCAGCAAGTGTTCGCGGGCGCAGGTCGGCTTCGCTGCGTATCTCGCCCTCTTGCGGCCTTGCGGATACAATACGTTCGCGCATGA
>JAPWUW010000290.1 GCA_028275325.1 Anaerolineae bacterium
TGCGGATAGCCTCCAGCCCGGCTTCCCAGCCCAAGGCCCGCACATACTCCGTGACCGTCGGGTGCAGGCTGTGGTTATCGGTATGGAAGCCGATGTCCTGCTGGTGAAGCTTTGCCAAGATATCAGCTCTGCCCCGCTGCTTCAGCGCACGCAGCTTCTCGGCTACAAGCTTCCAGGTCCCCCTTACGCCCCGCTCCAGGAAAAGATCTAGGAGCGCATCCAGTGCCGCATCGCTTGCCGGCGTGATGTAATCCTCAACGTCAAACCAAAAGCAAATGTAGACCTTGCTCACGAGCTTTCCTCACCCCCCACCTTTCTCCAATCAGGCCGGAACCAACACTGCCACTCCGTATGGCTCCAGCTCAAGCTCCACCTCAAGCAGCCGCCCTGTCAACTGATCCCGATAACGGCCTGGTAGGCTCAGCTGGCATCGCTCGCGCCTTGCACTGACAACCACAATCGCATCGCCCCGGCGCAAGGCCGCCACGTTTTCCGGCAGGCCAGCCAGAACCGGCCGCACCCCGGCGCGCTCAGCTATCCAGCCCATGAGCGCTGCTTGCGTCCGTTCGTCGAGCCAAGCCCCCACGTAGTACACCCAACCGGCCCCATATGGGTGCGCCGTCACAGCCGCCTGCCCATCCAGCCAACCGTTGCTGGAGCCGTACCGAGCCAGTACCTGAGTGCCCTCGAGTGGAGTCAGCCACTCGGCCCAGATCTGCCCTTGCCCCTCTATGGCCTGCCCACCCAGCTCAAGCCGAAGGGGCACAGGCTCAAGAAGCGCGTAATACTCCTCTACATACATGCCGGCCGCGTCCTGCAACAGCGCCGGCGGCCGGGATTGATGCAGCCTGTTGTGCGCATCCTTGAAGCCACTGCGGATTGAAAGCACCAGGTGGCCGCCCTCGCTCGCAAAGCGCTTGAGCTCAGCAGCGATGGCCTCATCGATGATGTGAACCGGGGCGCCGATCACCAGTTTGTAGCCATGGTCAGAGAGTGGAGCGCGGCTTGAAATGATATCGGTCATGATGCTGCGCCCAGCGAAGCAACGGTAGTAGTGGAGGTAATGGGCGAGCGGGTCGAAATCCCTGTGATGGCGCTGCGCTTCGATCGCCCAGCGGTCATCATAGGAGTGCAGGAGAGCCACCTCAGCCCGAATCGTCTGCCCGTCCAAGAGATCTCCAACCTTCTGCAGGTCCTCGCTCAGCCTCTTGACCTCCTGGTAGAACGGCCGCGGCGTCCCATCTGGAGCGACGAGGGTGCCGTGGTACTGCTCTTGGCCATTGAGCGCCGAACGCCATTGCCAGTAGAGCACAGCATCAGCACCGCGGCCAATCCCGTTCCAGGCCATGGCTCTGGCCTCGCCTCGATCCAACATGTTGTTTATTGGCGCCCAGTTGACACAACCTGGCTGGGTTTCCATCACCCAAAAGTTGCGCCGCTTGAACCCACGGGTCAGGTCGTGCGCTGCGCCAGCACGCACCAGGTCCAGGTGGCCGGTGCCTATATAGTGATCCCAGGAAGCCAGATCCAGTTCCTCACAGATGCGGTAGTGGTCAAACCCATGGAAAAACCCCATAAAGTTGCTCGTTATCCATTGCCCGGGCCGAGCGTAACGCCTGATGATCTCAAGCTGCAGGCGCTGGAAACGGCAATACGCTTCGGTAACAAACTGGTGAAACCTCAGAATAAGCGCCGGGTTATGGTTCTGCTCTGCCGGCAAAGGGATCTGGGACCAGCTCGTGTACTTCTGGCTCCAATAGGAAGTCGTCCACGCCGAATTCAGAGCTGCAAGCGAGGGGCGCCCCTCGTCATCGACGTAAAGGCCCTGCAGCCACTCCTGGAAGGCTCGCCGTGCCTGCTCGCTGAAGCTCACACGGTTGTACTCGTTGTCAATCTGCCAGCCAATGACCCTTTCATCCGGGCCAAAACGCCGTGCCAGTTCCTCGACAACGCGCGCGCATAGCTTCTGGTAGAGCGAGCTTGTCACGTCGTAATGGCAGCGTTTGCCGTGCTGCGCCCGGCGCCCATGCTCATCGACAGCCAAGACCTCCGGATACGCTTGCGTGAGCCAGGCTGGTGGCGCAGCAGTGGGTGTGCCCATGACAACGTCCAGCCCATGCTCAGCGGCAAGCGACACGGCCCTCTCCAGCCAATCGAGCGCAAAATGGCCTTCGCTGGGCTCAATGTCCGCCCACGCGAACTCCGCGATGCGCACGACGTTCAGCCCGGCCTCGCGCATCAGTTTGAGATCCTGCCGCCAGGTGACCTCATCCCAGTGCTCAGGGTACCAGGCCGCACCAAGTCGTATCCCCATGAGTAGACCTCCACAGCGAAGCATGAAGCAGCACCGCGCAGGTGCCGGCCGAAGCCTAATGCAGGCAAAAGCAGCCGTCAAGCACTCCCAATGAGCCGGCCCATTTCCAATCCACTGCGATGCAGCGGAGAAGTTGGCTGCGGCGCCTAAAGACACTCAGGGAGGGGCGTGTGGCGAGTGCAATAATGCAGGGTTAGAAAAGTTACAGGCTGAGGCTGATGCGTGGGGGAGCGGTTGTTGCGGCGTGGCACTTGCTGCGCGTGCAGGAAACTGTCAGCCTCTAGAGTTACTAGGGTTAAACGTTGAGATCCCTTGGCAACGACCTACTCTCCCACCCCGTTGCCAGGGCAGTACCATCGGCGCTGGAGGGCTTAACTTCCTGGTTCGGAATGGAGCAGGGTGTTTCCCCTCCGCTATGGTCACCAAAGGATCTCAAGCTGCGAAACGTATGCAATTTGTCTAGGGTTGGAACCCTAAGTACTGAACAGGATGCTCAGCGCCAACACGGGCTGCTTAGGCGTTCAAGCCCTCGGCCATTAGTACGGCTTAGCTCAACGCATTGCTGCGCTTACACACGCCGCCTATCAAGCAGGTAGTCTCCCTGCGGCCTTACCCAGTTGACCTGGTGGGGGATCTAATCTTGGAGCGGGCTTCCCACTTAGATGCTTTCAGCGGTTATCCCTGCCGGACATGGCTACCCAGCGATGCCCCTGGCGGGACAACTGGCACACCAGAGGTCCGTCCACTCCGGTCCTCTCGTACTAGGAGCAGCTCTCCTCAAATCCCCTGCGCCCACAGCGGATAGAGACCGACCTGTCTCACGACGGTCTGAACCCAGCTCGCGTACCACTTTAATGGGCGAACAGCCCAACCCTTGGGACCTACTCCAGCCCCAGGATGTGACGAGCCGACATCGAGGTGCCGAGCGCCGCCGTCGATGTGAACTCTTGGGCGACACCAGCCTGTTATCCCCGGGGTAACTTTTATCCGGTAAGCCACGGCCTTTCCACACAGAGCCGTAGGATCACTAAGCCCGACTTTCGTCTCTGCTCGGCTTGTGGGCCTCACAGTCAGGCTCCCTTCTGCCTTTGCACTCAACGGCTGGTTTCCATTCAGCCTGAGGGAACCTTTGGGCGCCTCCGTTACCTTTTGGGAGGCGACCGCCCCAGTCAAACTGCCCGCCTGACACTGTCCCCACGCCGGATCACGGCTGCAGGTTAGGGCCAAGACTTGATCAGGGTGGTATTCCACCGGCGGCTCCACCGAGGCTGGCGCCCCGGCTTCGTAGCCTCCCACCTATCCTCTACAGACCAAGCCCTAGCTCAATATCAAGCTGCAGTAAAGCTCCACGGGGTCTTTTTGTCCCGCTGCGGGTTTGGCGCATCTTCACGCCTACTTCAATTTCACCGGGTCCCTCGTCGAGACAGCGCCCCAGTCGTTACGCCTTTCGTGCGGGTCGGAACTTACCCGACAAGGAATTTCGCTACCTTAGG
>JAPWUW010000289.1 GCA_028275325.1 Anaerolineae bacterium
CGAGATACTCCGGCAGGCTGAGGGACGCTTCGCGCAACCCTCAGTCGCTGCCCTGGGCAGCCGCACACCGCGTTCGAGCCGCGAAAGCGGTGCCAGGCTGGCTCCTTACCGCTCAAGGCGCATAAGATGTTCTCCGTGCAAGCTCTACCGAGCAGGTGCGCACTGGGACCCTGCTGCATATAATTGTGGCAGAGTAGTCTTGTTAGTCACAGAGGTGTTGAATGCCGATGTTCTTCTGGGGTGTGGATCCATTGTACTGGCTGATTGCATTGCCAGCCTTCCTCCTTGGCCTGTATGCCCAGCTCAAGGTCAGGTCAGCCTTCGAGAGATACTCCAAAGTGCCGAACTCCCTGGGGATAAGCGGCCTCCAGGCCGCAAGGCGGCTTCTCAATGCTGCTGGGCTCTTCGAGGCACAGCTCGAGGTGCAGCCAGGCTGGCTGAACGATCATTACGACCCCCGGTCCCAGACGCTCCGGCTCTCAGCGGCAGTAGCCCGTAACCCGAGTGTAGCCAGCTTGGCAGTGGCTGCACACGAGGTGGGGCATGCCGTCCAACACGCCACCGGTTACGCGCCACTCAAGGTCCGAACGGGGATCGTCCCAGTGGTTCAACTGGGCTCGTGGCTTGGCCCGGTGCTTTTCGTGCTCGGTATCATCACCGCCAATTTCCAGCTGGCTGGCTGGGGAGTTGCTCTCTTTGGCCTGGCAGCAGCCTTTGCCCTGGTTACGCTTCCTGTTGAGATCAACGCAAGTTCGCGCGCAATCGCTCTTCTGCAACAGACCGGCCTCGTCGCGCCGCACGAGGTTCCAGCGGTGCGCAACGTTCTGAGCGCCGCAAGCCTCACCTATGTTGCTGCGCTCGCACAAGCGCTCAGTCAGCTCTTCTACTATTTCCTGATTCTCTCTGGAATGCGCCGCGAGGACTGAACACGAGCGGCTGGCACTGCAGACGAATGGCGGCCATGGGGCCGCCATTCGTGTCCTGCGATTCTCCTCAGCACTACGTACCGGCTGCCGTGACTGACGGCGGCAGGCCTGGCAACCATTCTCGCCGCACCTTTGCAACATAAGTGTAAAGCGGGTCCACAAACTGTGTCGCTCTTGCCTCAAGCACTTGGCCGAGGAGAAGAAAAGCCTCCCTTTCATCCCACCCGCAGTCATCGGCCAGCCAGTAGATGAGCTCCTGCACCGCCAGCCTGAAGGCATCCTCTGCCGGCCGAGCACACGCGAAGCAGCCAATGTGAGTGGCATCGACAAACCGAGGCCATGTCATGCGCTTTGGCTTGGGCAAGACGTTCACGCGCAACGTGACCACGGCGCGGCACTCTACCCCTCCACCACAACATATCTCGCCATCCCCCTGGATGGCATGCACGTCTCCCACGTGCAGCAGGGCCCCCTCGACGAATACTGGCAGGTAGACTGTCGCGCCAACTGTCACTTCCTGCGCATCGAGGTTGCCACCATGAGGCCCATTGCGGCTGTTGAGGAACTCTTCCTGCGCCGGCGCAGTCCCCAACATCCCGACCATGGGGCGAACAGGCAACTGCAACCGCTCATCCCACTCCACAAGCCCATCCCGTATGCGCACGGTCTTGCTCACAACTCCCCATTCCTTCTGCCTGATCCAATCCGGGAACGGGTTCATGCCAGGCGCAAACCCCGTATAGCCCAGCCCGTCGGGCTCGATGCCCAGGATAGAAACGGCAAGCATCGTCCCTGGCTGCGCACCCTCAACATAGATGCAACCACTTGAGGGGTTCGGGCCTTTGGCCTTGGCGGGGTCGTATCGATCCTGCAAAGAGCGCAACCAATCTCCAGTGCAAAGCTCCGTCTCGACAACAAACGTCTCGCCTGGCTGGACAAACAGAGTCGGCTTGTTGTGCCTGCTGTGCGTGTAGTACAGCGTATCCCTTGTCTGACGCTTCATGCGCTCCCAGCACCCATCCGCCTTACTTGACGAGCGTGACTCGAATCGCACAAGGCACGGGATAGTTGCCCGTGTTATCTACAACCACCAGGCGAACCCAGTAAGGACCGGCCGGGAAAGGCCCAGTATCCCACAGCCCCAGCACGCCCCCACTTACAGGGTTTCGCTGCAGTTCGCCAATAACCGACCAATCACCGGTAGCCTCTCCACCGGCCACCTCAATCTTGTAAAACTGGAAGTTCGGTATGTCCGCAACACCGCTCACGGTCACCACTCCGCTCACTGCCGCACCGGGAGCAGGGCTCGTGATCAGAACGCCCTGCACCGTGCAACCCTGAACCGCGGCAACCCCAGGGGTGGGCGTGGCTGTTGGCTCTACCGGTGTGGGCGAGGGCGATGGAGTCACCGTCCTCAAGGGTTCGGCTGTTGGCAAGGGCTGCTCCTCTTCGGCCACATACTCGATGAATGGCGTCGCAGTCTGCGTTGGGGTGGCTGTTGGCGGAAAAGAGATGCTCTGCGCCTCAGCGACTCGGCGCTCTGGCTCAGGCAGAAGAGGCAGGATATGGAAGCGCAAGGCGTACGAGAAAAAGGCAAGGAAAACCAGAAGAACGCTGCGCGAGAAATACCGCCGCTCGGCAAGAGCGGCCTGCTCCCGTTCCAGCCCGAAGATCGAATCGCGAGCCTGAATGTGGGCCCAGCGCAAGCGCCGCAAGTAGTAGACAGCCGCCACGACACAGATGGCCGCCACCCAATGCCATCTTTCTGCCACCGCTTCGATGAACACGACCATAGACCGCACCGCCCCGCGAAGCTAGCACAAGTGTAGCCCACCGAGGTCATCCCTGCAATGCGGCCCGGCCGACTATGCGTTTGCCCTTATGCGACACCTGCCTGCCGCCGCCAATCTCAGTGGTGCAGAGTAACGGACGCCGGCTCAGCCGCCCCTGCATTGTTCAGAGCGGCAGCCCCACTACTATCGCCCGCAGAAGCGGCACGAGCAGAGAGCGCGCGCGATCTGCTCCTTCCAAAACCTCCTCGTGAGACGGCGCCTGTGCGCCGCCAGCAACGTTCGTGATGAGCGAGAGCGCAAGCACTTTCCCGCCATGGCTGAAAGCTGCCATTGCCTCAGGCACTGTGGACATCCCCACAGCGTCTGCCCCCAGCAATCGCAGCATGTGAGCCTCAGCGGGCGTCTCATAAGTTGGACCCCAGACCATGGCATAAATTCCTTCTCTCAGCAGCAAGCCCAGCTGCGCGGCGCACTCCCGTGCAAGCTTGCGCAACCCCTCGTCATACAAGCCCTGAAGGGAGGCAAACATGCCCCACGGGTAGCCATCGGTAGCTGCGCTTCCGTACCCACAAAGAGCTGGAAGGCTCACATGATCGGCAATCAGCATCAGCTGCCCGGGCTCGAGCCACGTGGCCAACGCGCCCGCCGCATTCACCAGCAGGAACACCCTGCACCCGGCGGAACGCGCAAGATCCACCCAAGCCGTCACCTCCCTGAGGCTACATCCCTCGTAAAGATGCAGCCGGCCGGCGAACGCTATACACCGCCGGCCCCCAAGCAATCCTCCATAGACCAGC
This sequence comes from Anaerolineae bacterium, assembly GCA_028275325.1. Lineage (GTDB taxonomy): Bacteria > Chloroflexota > Anaerolineae > DRVO01 > DRVO01 > JAPWUW01. Next base: position 3,517 of record JAPWUW010000289.1, read on the forward strand.
CCCGCATGGCCGGCAACGCTCGGTTGGCGCAAGCCCAGCTTGGCAAATGTCGTGAGCTGCGCCAGCCCTAGCTCCTCAGCCACGCAGCTCATTCCGCTGCCAAGCGATATCGCCACCTGCGCGTTCCCACGGATGAGCTCCTGCAGCACTGTCATGCCTTTACTGCCCCAGCTCGTCTGCGTGCGCAAGCCGTGCGTACACCTGCGTGCTGGCAGGGCTTGAGTGCCCAAGCAGCTGCTGCACTTCCAGCAGCTTGGCACCCCGCTTCAGCTTATGCGTCGCTGCTGAATG
>JAPWUW010000033.1 GCA_028275325.1 Anaerolineae bacterium
CCAGCAAGCCGGATTCGTCGTGCGCAGGTTCGCCTATGATTCTGGCCACTGGCCGACGAAGCTCCACCCCCCCTGGCCCTAGCCCAGAATAGGGCACGTCGGTCACGAGGTATGCATCGCAGTCGGAAGCGGGGTTTTCCAGGACGAATGGGGGCACGAGCTCGTGGTCGCCAAGGAGCCAGACTGCAACCGGCTCTCCCGCTGCGTGGAGGGCCTCATATTCGCCGACGAGCCTTTCCAGCTTCGCAGGGTTAGTGGCGGAAACTGGCTCCAACCCGAGTGACGCCATCGACTTTTCGTCATCGACACAAAGGGTCTGAACCAGTCCTGTGCCGAGAGCGCGCACCAGGCCCGCTACTGCCTGCATGATGCGAGCCAGCCCACGGGCCCCATATCGGCGCTGAAGACGCGCTCTGGACGCTAGGAGAACCGCCCTGCGGTGCTGTGCTGCTACCCTCTCACTGGGCTGCAGCACGCGCGTTGCCCCCGGACATAAAGTTCAGCGCACTGACAGCAGCGAGCTGTTTGTAGGCCTCAGCGTTGGCTGGTTCCAGGCGCACCGCCTGTCGGAACATATGCAACGCCTCGGCATACTCCTTGCGCTTCTTGTAGATGCGCCCCGCGTTGAGGTAGTATTCAGGCTGATCTCGATCGAGTTCTATGGCCCGCAGGTAATGGGCCAAGGCGCGGTCGTTCTCGCCCAGGTGTTCGTAAACCAGGCCAAGCTGGTTTCTTGCCTCGGCATCCCTGGGCCGCAGTTCAACCACCTTGCGCAGGTGAGCCGCCGCCCTCTCGTAGTCGCCCAACTGGCGGTAGAGTTCCCCAACTGCATGCTGCACTTTGGGGTCATCGCTCTCCAGGGAAGCTGCTTGTTCCAAGGCCTGCACAGCCTCATCCCTTCTGTTCAAGGCCAAGCATGCCTGGGCGAGGATAATGAAACCGTTCGGATCTTGTGGCTCCAGCGCGACTGCCGCCTCAGCCACGTCGAGCGCCTCCGTGCTCTGGCCGAGCAGGTACAGGGCTGTGGCCAAGTCCTGCCGGTAGATGTGATTATTAGGCTCGATCTCAACTGCCCTCCGGAAGCACTGCAGTGCGGCTGCACGCTGCCCCTCCTGCCAGCGAAGGCGCCCGAGCGCCGCGTGCACTGCGGCCAGGTTCGGATCGAGCTTGATAGCCGTTTCAAGGTGCTGGGCGGCCGCCTTGGTTCGGCCAAGAGCCGATAGGGCATTGGCAAGCCCAACGTGGTGCCGTGGCTCATTTGGCTGAAGTTCAAGAGCTCTGCTGTACGCTTGGGCAGCACGTGCCGGCTCACCCGCGTGTAAGTAGCAATCGCCGAGCTCCCCGAACCATTCTGCTTCTGTCTCAAGAAGTTCCGTCGCTTGCTCGAGCAGGCGGCTTGCCTGCTGGTAACGGCGCATGCCTGCGTATGCTCTGGCCATGTTGCGCAGGAAAAGCGCCTGGGACGGCTGTAGGCGCGCTGCCTGCTCGAAGGCTTCCAGGGCCGACTGGTAGCGACGTAGATCCAGGTAAAGTTCACCAAGCCGGTTCCACCAGGCAGGGTGGCTGCGCACTTGCAGCGCGGCGTTCAGCGCTGCGGCAGCTTCTGCTTGAGAGCCACAGTGCGCCAGCCTTTCGGCGCAACTTGCGATCAGCAGAGCGTTGCGTTGTGCGAGTTCGGCTGCCCTTCTGTAGGCCGTAAGCGCTTTATCTCTCTCGCCCAGGCGAAGTAGCGCTTCTCCTATGGTAAAGGCGACCTGAGGATCCGAGGGGACGAGGCGATCAGCCGCAACGGCGTGGCGCAAGGCCTCCGCCTCTTTTCCCAAGGCAAGCAACGCAGTGGCCAGGTAGCGCCTGGCAAGAGCTTCGCTTGGATCCAGGGAGATTGCTTCCTGGAAGGCATTGCATGCTTGCTCAAGCTGGCCCGCGGCCAGCAGAAGCCTGCCGCGTTCGAGCGCGCAACGCTTTTGTGCGCCGGAGGCCGGCCGGTAACGGGCAAGCTCCTCGGCCAACGCGAGCAGCCGCTGGGGATCCGGACTGTTTGCCGGGATGCCGCCATCCCGAGCAAGGGTCGCCGCTTCTGCCCAATCAGCCGCGCAGGCCGCCGCCTCCAGGAGAACATCGAGCCCGCCGTAGCCGGCACTCAGGCAGCGCTCGTATGCGGCCAGTCCTTCGTCATACTTCTCTTTCGCTCGCCGCAGGCGGGCCAGCTCCAGCTGCAGAGGCGGCGTGATTTCTCGCTCTGGCCAGGCGGATAGCGCTTCTTCTGCCGCGTCGAGTTCGCCTTTCTGGTGAAGCGAACGCACCAGGGCAGCCCGAAACCACTCGTCACCAGGGGCTATGGAGAGGGCAGTCCGTGCGCACTGCGCGGCCCCTGCGAGATCCCCAGCGGCCTCGTGCGCTTGCACGGCCACTCGAAGGCAGGCGAGCTCCCGAGGGGCAAGGGCGCAGGCGCGGTCGGCTGCTTCCACCGCCAGGGGCGCTCGTCCCAACTGGAGCGCGAGTTCCGCCGTGTAGAGCTGGCGTCGGTAGTCCCGCGGGTTGAGGGCAGCGGCACGCTGTGCGTGCGCCAGAGCTTCTTCCAGGTGCCCGAGCTGAGCCAGCAGTGGGGCAGCTTTGCCCAAGATGACATCGTCATTTGGCGCGAGCTCCACGGCGTGAGCTATTTCTTGGAGCGCAGCTACCTCAGCTCCGCGCTTGGCCAGAAGCTCAGCCTTCAAGAGAAGTAGCTGTGGGCTGGAGGGTTGGTGCGCAAGGGCATACATGACCTCATCCAGCGCTGAATTCAGCTCCCCCCTGGCCGCGTGCAGCTGGGCGAGGAGCCCGTGCACTTCGGCGTTGGTTGGGTCGAGGGAAATAAGCTGCGAACAGAGGCCCTCAGCCCTTGAAAAATCACCAGCCTCGACATACGCGCGGGCCAAGGCCAGTTTGGCCTGCGCTGAATCCGGCTGGAGGTGCACAGCCCTTTCCAGTGGCTGGATCGCCTCGCCAGCGCGGCCGAGCCCCAGGAGGGCAAGGCCGCGCAGCTTGAGCGCTTCTGGGTCATCAGGGGATATGGCTAGGGCCTGCTCCGCTGCTGTGATCGCAGCACTCAACATTCCCTGGGAGTACAGCAGGCGCGCGAGTGCACGGCGAGGCGCTGAGTTGGCTGGATCTTTCTCCGCAGCAAGGGAGAGCTGTGAAAGGGCCTCCCGATACCAACCCTTTGCCGCAAAGGCCTCAGCCAGCCTCTCGCGCAGGGCTACACTATCTGGTTTCAGCGCGATGGCCCGCTCCAAGGAGGCCACTGCATCGTCGACCCTCCCTAGGGCCAGGTAGGCCTCTCCCAAGCGGCAGCAGGCCTCGGGGTCAGAAGAAGCTAGCCTGGCAGCCTTCTCGAGATGGGGAAGGGCAGCTTCTGGCTGCCCCAGGGCTAGAAGCACTGCACCAAGCTCTTTGCCCACGGTTGCTTCCTCTGCGCCGAGGGTTAGCGCCTTCTCAAGTGCCTCCTTAGCCTGCGCGTGTTGTCCCCGCGCCACGAGGAACCGGCCGAATGCCAAGAGCGTTTCGCGGCGATCGGGCTCCAGCGCCAGAGATCGCTCGTACGCCGATTGCGCGGAGGAGTGCTCGCCAGCGCGCTCAAGTGCTTGCGCGAGGGTGAGCCAGGATTGCGCATCCGATGGCTGGAGATCCACAGCGCGTTGCGCAAAGGCGATGGCCTCGCGCGCGTTCTGAGAGTCGGTGAGCAGGTTTGCCATCTGCCTTAGGGCCTCAACATCGTCCGGCTGCGCTGCCAGCAAGTGCCGAAGCTCCTGCACTGCCTTCTCTGGCCTGCCTTCAGCCAGCTCGAGAGCAACCAGCTCGCGCCTGATTTCCATGTCGGCTGGGTTCATCCCCAGCGCAACGGCCAGCTCTTGGCGGGCAGCCTGCAGATCGCCAGCTGAGCGTAAGGCCGCAGCCAGCAATGGGCGCAAGGCGTCGCCTCCGGGCAGAAGCACTGCTCGGCGCAGCACCTCGGCGGCGAGGAGGGGTTTGCCAGCGGCCATCAGAGTGCGCGCCTTCGCCGCGTGGAAACGCGGGTTGCGTGGCGCGAGCCTCAACGCCTCTTCCGCTGCATTCATCGCTTCGTTGTAGCGGCCCAGAGCGCAGGCACTCTCAGCAACGGCTGCAAGATACTCGCCGTTGCCCTTGTCCAGGTCTGAGGCCTGGCGGAAGGCCGCGAGCGCCTGTTCGTGCCTGCCCAACTGTTGGTAAGCTTTCCCGAGCATGGCAAGGGTTTGGGCATCCCTGTCGCCAGCTGCCTGAGCCGCCTCCAGGTGTTGTGCCGCCTGGCCGTAGCGCCGCAACTGCAGGCAGAGCGAACCGGCGAGCTTTCGATAGGTGGCGTTAGCAGGCGCCGCGCTGATAGCCGCTTCACAGGCGCACAGCGCTGCCTCGAAGTTCCCCTCCGCTTGATGGAGCAGCGCCATCTCATAATGGGCTTCGGCCAGAGATGGGTCACACTTGATTGCAGTTGCCAGAGCCTGTCTGGCCTGCTCCCGATAGCCCAGGGCAGCGTATTGCCGCCCTAGCTCGCAGTGCACTCGGCCATCTGTAGTAAAGCGCTGGGCCGCGGCCTGTAGTTCCTGCACGGCCTCCTCCAGCTTGCCCTGTGCCTGCAATGTGAGGGCGATCTCGATGAACCCTTGGGCGGCTGAAGGGTCCAGTGCGACCGCCTTTTTCAACGTGTTTAGCGCTTCCTGGAACAACCCTGCGCGCCTTTGAGCAGCCCCCACAGCAAGGAGAGCGCCCGGCTCGTTGCCAGCGCGAGCGAGAATCTGCCGCCACTGCTCCCTGGCAGCCTCGACGCGCCCAGAGCGCTCGAGGGCCTCGGCGTATTCCAGGCGAAAGGCCAGGGAGTGAGGCTGGGCGTCCACCAGGGCAGCTAGATGCTCCAGGGCTGCTGAATAGGCTCCTAGCTTGTTGTAGAGGGATGCTAAAGAGCGGTGAGCTTCCACACACGCGCTGTCGAGTGCAAGCGCAGCAAGGTAGGCTTGCTCGGCAAGGACGTGGTCCCCATGCGCTAGGCGGCAGTGACCGAGGACAAGATGTGCCTCCGGCACAGCTGGTTCCAGCGCTGCTGCTTGCTCCGCGTGCTGTTCTGCCTCCGCAACCCTCCCAAGCCGGAGCAGGCTGAGAGCCAAAAGCCGGTGCGCTGCGGCGTCTTCTGGTGACTTCTCGAGCAACTCGCTCGCCAACTGCGCTGCCTCTTCGTACCAGCCCAGGCCGAAGTAGGTGAGTGCTCGCTGGCACCAGTACTGGGGGTCTTCACGTGCAAGGGAAACTGCCTCGTCGAGCGCTTGCAATGCCTCGTCGTGCCGCCCAGCACTGTTGAGAGCGCGAGCGAGCGCGATGGTATAGACAGCCTGGTTGGGGTCGAGTGAACGGGCCTCCTGGTACTTTGCTGCCGCCTCCTGCCACTTCTTTGCAGCTTCCGCTGTGCGTCCGAGCTGGTAGACAAGGTTGGCGCGCAGAGCATCCGCAGCGCTGAGCGCCAGGCGCAACCTGTTCTGCGCACCCTCGGGCTGGCTGCCCGAAAGCGAGAGAAGCGCATCAACGGTGTGTTGGCGCAGCGCTTCAACGGCAACGGCGCTCCCCCCCAGAGCCTTCTGCACCAAAAAGAGAGCTTCGTTGGGCAAAGCGCGGATTGCCCTGGCAACTGGTGCGAGTGCGCTTGCCTGTGCGCGGCCCTCCAGCTCCCGCAGAAGGGCAGCGAGTGCTTCTGGATCTCCCACCCCGCTCACCGCTGCCGCAAGGCAGCCCTCAAGTGCAGGCTCTGGCTCCTCGGAACGCAGGCACCGGGCCAGGGCTGCGGCGCCTCGTGCCCCTTCGCCCATCAAAGCGCGCATCCAATCGAGCCGATTGTCTGCCAGAGAGTAGAGCATCACCAGGAGCTCATCGCGGTGTTCCCTCAGGCAGCTGCGAACGAGCTCCGCCGGGTCACCTTTCTGTAGGAAGAGTGCCTGACTGTAGGCTGTCCAAAGAGGGTGGATGAGCTCTCTCGCGCCGGGCTGCCCGAGGAGCTGACGCAGCTCCTCCGCCGCGAGCTCCTCGAGGGCGAGCGGCTGGCCTGCGAGCAGCCTGCGGCCCAATTCCGCTAGAGCGTCGCTTTCCAGTCCCAGCCGTTTGGCTGCTTCGGCGGCGAGGCGGCCGCGCCCCAGCCACTCCGCGCTTCCTTCCTGGGCAGTCACCGCAATGGCAGCAAGAAGGAATTCCTCCCGGTGGAGCGCGCTCCAAAGGGCATTATCCCTGTAGGCGGCCGAGACCAGGCTGCTCGCCAGCGCAGCCGGCAGGCTTTCCTCTAGCAGCAGACGCACCTGGGCGTCCTGCACGTCCACGACCTGGTACGTGGAAGCACGATCGCGGTGCTCCTCTGACAGCGCCGCAGCGACTGCTTCTGGGCAGGCGAGGACAGCTGGCCCTGCGCTATGCTCTTGGATATAGGCCTCAGCTTCGGCCGTGGTCAGCACCCTTGAGGAAAGGATCGTTTCAGCATGACGGAGCCATTCCGGCAGCGTAGGGGCATTCCCGTTGCGCGCTGTAAGCAACAGCAACGCCGAGGGGCTGGCCAACGCCAGCAGCTCTCGCGGCGAACTGACCACAGTGGTCGCGCCGCCACCCGTTGGGCGGAGGTTGAGAGGTATGGGCGGGTACGAACCTTGGGAGCTTCTCATGGGCCAGGTACCTCAAAGGACACTCGTTGCAAGCCAGGTAGCACCAATCGCCAGCACAGCCCCAAGAAGACAGAGGAAGGCCCCCATACCGTAGGCTGTGCGGACCAAACCTGCGACCGATTCGACCAACCGTGCGGTTGCATCGATGATTGGCGCCACGCCATTCTCGAGGATGCCGCGCCTTGTGACCTTTGCTGAATGCGCGAGGAGTTCCTGCGTGTTGTGTTTGTCGTTGGCGATAAAGACCAGGCTTAGCCCAGCCCCGAAAGAGCATACACCTAGCAGGAAGATGACAAGAGCGAGAGCTAGCGTGAGCTGCTGTTTCTCAAGCACCCGCAACCCCTCCTGCGTTCTGAATCGCGGCCTCCACAGCACCCAGAAAGTCCGCGATCGTGAAGGGCTTGCGCAGCACAGCACTCAGCTTGCTGCACTCATCTCCTTTTGCCCATGGTGCCTCGACACAGGCGCTCATCAGCACAACCCCGGCCGCATGTTCCGAGTCGGCATGGAATGCTGCCAGCTCTAGCCCACAGCCGTCGCAAAGCTGATAGTCAGTCACGACCACGTGGTACCGGTTGGCGAGGAGGAGTTGCTGTGCCTGCGCCTTGGTTGTGGCGACATCGACCTGGCACATTGGCCACCGCTCCTGCAAAGTACAGCGAAGGACCTGTAAGAGACAATCATGATCTTCCACAAGGAGTATGGCTGGCCGCTGCATCTTGATGGCTCCTGAGCCCACCCGTAGGCTTGACACCGTTCAAGCCGTCATGTGGCATTGCAATTGATGTGCCAGCCACGGCAGCGGCCGAGGGCAGGCTGGGTCGAGGGCACAGCTCGGCAACTGCCTCGCGCCGATAGCTAGATCAGTCTAGCCGCTTCCTGAGCTCTTCGACGCTCATGCCAAGCAGCCGGGCTGCCACCTGGAGGTCGCCGCTGGCTTTTTGTAAGGCTTCTGCGATACAGCGGCGCTCCCAGGCGAGGAGAGAGCCAGACGCAATGGCAGAAGCCTCGTCTGGAACTCTTGGGGCGGCCGTCGCCTTCAGGGCGGTGGCGAGCGAGAGGGGCGCGGGCAGATCAGCAATGTCGATGTAGGGGCCGTTAGCCATGATGGCCGCACTCATGAGGACATTCAGCAACTCGCGGATGTTCCCTGGCCAATCGTAGGCCTCGAGGCAAGCGAAGGCCTCGGCCGTTAGGCCCCGTATGGGTTCTCCGGAAGAGAGCTGTTTGCGGTTGCAATGGTCGATGATGGCTGCCACAAGCAACGGCAGATCCTCTTTCCGCTCTCGAAGTGGTGGCAGATGGATGCTCACCCGTGCCAGGCGATAGTAGAGGTCCTGCCGGAAGCGGCCACTTTCGATCAGCTTCGGGAGGTTCTCGTTCGAGGCAGCAACGATGCGCACGTCCACGGGGATTTCCTCGGTCGACCCAACGCGCCTCACCTTGCCGTCCTCGAGGAAGCGCAGCAGCTTGGCTTGGAGCTCCGGCTTCATGGTGCTGATCTCATCCAAGAAGAGGGTTCCGCCATCGGCCCGCTCGATGAGGCCAGGCCGCTCCGTTGCGCCAGTGTAGCCACCTTTGGCGCTGCCGAAAAGCTCTGTCTCCACCAGCTGCTCGGCAATGGCACCGCAGTTCACTGCTACAAAGCGCTTCTGCTTGCGCCGGCTCTTTTCGTGTATCAGCCGAGCAATTCGTTCCTTGCCCGTGCCGCTCTCGCCCGTGAGGAGCACAGTGACGTTTGTATGCGCGACTCGCTCTACCGCTTGCATGACGCGCTGCATTCGTCGGCTCTGCCCCACGATGAAAGGCAGCTCTCCGTCTGCTGTCGCTTCCTCCGCCAGCCGCTGGATTTCCTTCTGCATTGCAACTTTGCGCAGGAGCTGGGCGACCGTCTCCTTGAGAGCGCTCAGGCTGGGAGGCTTGCGGAAGAAGTCACAGGCGCGAAGCTTCATGGCCTGAACCGCCTCGGGTATGCCACCCTCGCCAGTGAGGATCACCACGGGCAGCCCGGGGTCGCGAGCAATCACCTCGGGCAGCAGTTTCAAGCCAGAGCCATCTGGCAGTTTCAGGTCAAGGATGACGAGATCGACAGGCTGGGAACGCAGTGCCTGCGCCGCTTCTGCGCAGGATGTCGCTTCCAGCAGCTCGTATCCCTCCTCGCTAAGGGACTGAGCGAGAAACAGCCGAGTGCTTTCCTCATCCTCAACCAGGAGAATGCGCGCCATCACACCTCAGCCCCAAGAGCGCGTGAATTCAACTCGGTAGTGCAATTGTAAAGGTCGTGCCCGCACCAGGCTGCGTCTGCACTTCGATCGTGCCACCATGTTCCTCGACGATCTGCCTGGCTATAGCCAGGCCAAGACCTGTGCCACCGCGCTTCTCGCTCACAAATGGCTGAAAGAGCCGCCCCATCACGGCTGGGGGGATCCCAGGGCCATTGTCGCTGACCCTAATCTGGACGCCACCAGCAAAGCCCCCCGACCGCCGCCGAGCAGGAGAGATGGCGAGCTGCACCCGGCCTCCATTTGGCATTGCCTCAACCGCGTTCTTCACGAGGTTGACCAGGGCACGCTCCAGCAGGGCCGGATCCACAAAGAGGGTGGGTGTATCGGGTGATACCGAGGCCAGAAGCTCCACGCCATTGGCCTCAGCCTGCTTGGCCTGGCTCTGCACGACCCGATCGAAGATTTCCACGGCGCTGCATTGCCGCCGCTGCACCTTGTTTGGCCGAATGAGCGTGAGCACGTTCTCCACAATCTCTAGGACTCGTTCCGTTTCGGCCAGGATAGCCTCCATGGAGCCACGGGCTGCATCCGATTTGGCGAGCTTCTCAGAGAAGTACTGGATGCCAACATGAATGCCCGTGACTCGCGAGCGGATCTCGTGCGCCAGGCTCCCCGCTACCTGGCCGAGGGCGCTGAGCGTTCGCAAGCGTTGCAGGTCTTGCTCCGGCAGCATCTGCTGTGCATCGGGGGAGATGACGAGCAGCGCCCCGACGGGTTGCTCAAAACTCTCCGGCTGCAGGGGTGCGACTGTAATCGACGCGGCCATCTCCTCGCCGCTCGTTCCGACCAGGGTGGTGGCGAAAGAGCGAGCTTCCCTCGCCGTCAGTACTTCCGAGAGCACGCCGGCAAGGTTTTGACCGCGGACGCGCACCACTTCGTTGACGTGGCTTGCATTCTGGACCGGCTCTTGGCCCACACCGCGCAAGAGCAGGGCTCTTGCGGCCTCGTTCAGGAGTGTGACATAGCCCGCATCGTCCACGGCGACGACCGCATCCGTCGAGTGCCTAAGGAGTACCTCAAGCGTTTCTTGGGCGAGGACGAGCTCCTGGCGCAGGCTCGCCGTCTTGCTCAAGTCCTCAACAGTGCAAATGAGGGCAGGTCCCCGACGCTCTTCCACGGCGCGCAGGGTGACCCTTCCGGAGATGATTGCACCATCCGCCCTCACGAGCGGCAACTCTAGGGCGACCGGTTGGCCAGATCGGGCCTGGCCCAGCCACTGCTCCCAAGCGCGAGCGTGCCTGGCGGGCAGCAGCTGCCCGAAGAGCATCCTGGTGAGCATTGCCGTGTCGTAGCCCAGAAGCGATTCGGCCGCAGGGTTGGCCTGCAGAATCTCACCGCGGGCCGCGTCAAGCACCAGCACGGCTTCGTGCACGGTATCCATGGTCGTGAGCCAGAGCTCCTGACACTGGCGCACCTGGCGGCGCTGCAAAGAGTGGGCGCGCGCCAACCGCCGGTGCCTGGCACCCACACCCGCCACAGCACACAGGGCCGCTGCGCTTAGCCCCCAGGGCAACAGGGCCACCTCTTCCCTGCTGCTTGCTCCCTCGCGGAGTCGCTCGCCGACCCACTTTCTGCGAAGTGGCTCGAGTACCCCTGAGCGCCGCACCGATTCCGCCCAACCGAGCATCGCGGCGCAGAGCGGCTCGTCTCTGGAGCGACAAGCAAGCACATACCTGACCTTCCCTAGGGGCTCGCCGACGAGGACCAACTTCTCTGATAGATGGAGCTGCCGAGCACTGGCCCGGCCGATCTCCTCATCCATGGCACATGCGGCCAACTCGCTGGATACGACCTTCTGCAGGCACTCCTCAGGGCTGGTGACCGCAAGGGCATTGGCTCCCAGGCGATCGAGGGCGATTCGCAGCGCCTGCGGTCCCCAGTAGCCGATGCTCAGCTCACCAAGCTGCTGTGGCGCCGAAAAAACCTCGCTGGCGAACAGCGAAAGCTGGCTTTCGAACAACGGCTCTGAGAGCGCAACGAGTACCCCCACGCCCTCGATGGTCGTCACTGGCACGAGAGCCGCATCCAAAGAGCCGGCCCGAAGCGCAGCCAGGGCATCTGCCTCGCCGATCGGCACAATCTCCCAAGCCTGGCCCAGAAGCGGCAGCTGAGAGAAAAGCTCTGCAAAATAGCCGGTTGAGCCGAGACCTCCCTCCGAGAAGAAAGGTCGTGTACTGACGCTGGCAGAAACGCCCACCAGGGGCCGTCGCTCTGGCTTTGCTGCATTGGGGGCGGGGACAGCGGTATTGGCGGTATGCAAGAGTGCCAGTCGATAGCCAGTGCCAAGGACAAGCAGCACTGCAATGAGAGTTGCTATGCCTACACCAGCGCGACGCATGCAGGCCAGACCTCAGGATACGGCCCGCTCTGGAGGTACCCAGAGCGCCCGCCAGCAACGCTGCTTGAGTATGCCGCGGACGCGGGCTGGCGGAATGCCGAGGGCATCTCTGTACTTGGCAACCGTGCGCCGCGCAATGTCCAGGCCATGCTCCCGCAAGAGCTCGGCAACGCGCTGATCGCTAAGCGGTTCTTGCTCCGCAGCGATGATTTCCTCTATCAGGCACTTTGCGGCAAGCGAGCCGTCAAAAAAATCCGAAAACGGCACGATGTGACCGCTAGGAAGCATAACCGTCTTGTTTGCCACTGCCCTGCCAACCGTTGATTCATGCACTCCAACTATCTCCGCCAGTTGTGCCCTGGTGAGCGGCTTCAGGTATCGGTAGCCCTTTTCGAGGAATTCCTCCTGAATGTCGACGAGGGCTAGAGCCATGCGCTCCAGTGTCTGCCATCGCTGCCGCACACAGTTGATGAAAAGGCGCGCCTGCGCAAGCTGCTCGCGGATGTGCGCCCGCTCACTGTAAGTGAGCGCATCGCGCCCGGAGCGACTTCCCCTTGCAAGCTCCTGGTAGACGCTGTTCACGCGCAACCGGTACCGCCTGCTGTCCGGAACTTCGATCTCGTACCCAGTCTCGGGTGGGCGTTTGCGCCGGATGATGATATCTGGCCGGGCAACAGGTGTGCTGCGTCGCGGACCCGGCCCTGCCCAATTCGTGTTCGCCGGGAAGGGGTTCAGGTTTTGCTTGATGAATTGCACCAGTTCGTGCACCTCTTCCTCGCCAATCTTCAGGCGTCGGGCGATGTTCTCCACGCTCATGCGCATGAGCTCTTCCCAGCACTCTGAAATGAGTCGGTATGCCAGCTCCAATTCGCGGCAGGAGCCCTGCTCCGAGAGGTGCCGAAGCTGGATGAGCAGGCACTCCTGGATCGACCGCGCGGCAATGCCGGGCGGCTCCAAGGATTGCACCTTCGCCAACACCCGTTCCACGTCGCTTGCAGAACGCTGGCACTGTGCGGCCAGCGTTTCGAGGGGCACGCTCAGGAGCCCTCTCGCGTCGAGCGCATCGAGGATGGCCTCTGCAACTGGTTCTTCATCCGGGCTGAGCAGCGGTACGAGCTGGATCCACAAGTGCTCCGTGAGGCTCACCTCGGCAGCGATGATCGAGAGAGGATCGAACTCCTCATCAGGGTCACGGTTCACAGTGCTGCCTGGCCAGCGCGTGTCATCGTTCCACCAACCTTCCTCGTCGTGGCGGATTGTCGCGTTCCGCCCCTGCACTGCACAGACTGGGCAAAGCCCGTGGTTCAGCGGCGTTCCACAGAGCTGGCAGAGGGCTGGCGGTTCCATTTCTAGCGCTGGGTTCTTCTGCAAGGCCTCATTTACCGCCTCTTCAAGCTCCTCGGCGGACATCTGCAAGAGCGTGTTGGCTATGATTGCCTGCGGAGTGACAGTAGTCTGGAGCTCGGCAACCGCTTGCAGGTACACGGAGCACCTCCACCAGGCCAACACGGGCCACGCGACATAACCTGCTTGCCAAGCTTATGCAAGTGGCGTGCCAGGATCAAGTGAGAAGTGGCGCGGCTAACGGGCTATGTGAGGAGCAGGGCGAGAATAACGAGCAAAGCAAACATGCTTGCAGCAACGATGCCAATCCGCCGCAGGTCCTTCAGCACGTAGGCATACTCGCGGGCAAGGTCAGGTGGTGGCGAGGAACTTGGTGCGGCTGTCCCAGCAAGCCGAGCAGTTGAAGGGATGGAACTTTCCCTTTGGGCAGAGGGAACCCTCTGCGAAACCCGAAAAGCTGGCGATTCCCGGCTGGCGCGGCTATGCCGCGCTGCACTAGGCCTGCCTTTGCGATTCGTTTTTCTGCTCAAGCATCCTCCTCGAAGGCCCCTTGCGGACCGTCGCCGCACGCTCCAATGAACAGCCAGGAGATGGCTGCCCTACCTAGCGGACGAGCTCAGCGATGACGACAATCCGGTGCGTGTCTATAAGGTAGGGGTAACAGCTGATAAGCGTCAGGATCGGCTCATCCCCTTGTGCCAGCACGCTGAGCTCTGTCGGTTGCACGATCCGCCGCTCGCGCACCCTATAATGGAAAGCAGCTTCACCTGAGTATACGATCACCTCATCCCCAGAGGCCAGTCGGTCAAGATGCCGGAATACTTCGCCGTAGATGTCATTGTGGCCAGAAAGAACCATGTTACCCACTTGCCCAGGGTTGGCAGTGCCTGGACGATGACCCACTCCCATCTTCAGCTCTTCTGGCCCATCCCCTTCGACGACCAGTGCGTCCACGCCGATGCGCGGGATGACAATACGGGTGGGGCCACCCGGCACCGGAGTTGGAATGGCCACAGAGATGGGCCTTTGATAGAGGTGGCGCAAGGGGCCGGGCACAGTGCCCGTCCGCGGAGCGACGTGCCCCCCTGGCAGTTCCACGCTGGCAAGGCTTGAGGCTTCCCAGTCGAAAGCTGCAGCTGGCGGCGTTGACGTGACGGGTGCGGCCAGGGAACGCCAGGTTGAAAAGGCCTTGCCGAGCCAGGCCAGGAGAGCGAGCACTGCGAACAGCTCTACCGCAAGAAGGGCGACGCTCAGCGGGTTGCGCTGGCGTTCTCGCCGGCGGCGGAGGGGATGCGCTCGCACCTGGGCAAACGGCCTGGTGCAGCCGGGCAACCATGCGGCATCCTTCGCTTGCGGATGCGCGCGCAGCAGCAACTTTGGCTCTGCCACCTGTCATCTCCTGGCGCAAAGCTTGGCAAGGGCTAGGGATTCGAGCGCCCTCACCTCACTGCTCTGCAGGGCATGCATGCACAACAGGTAGAGCGCTGCACCAGTAACCCCGGGCAACAAGAGGCGCAGTGCTTCCCAGCCCAGCCCTGGCTTCGTCGGCAAGCCAGCAAGCACCAAGGCGGCTGCCGTCGCACAAATGGCGCTGCTGGGCACCGCCCGGAGGCAAGAGCGGCCGATTGCCACCCGCTCCTCTTGCGGGAGCGCGTGCTTCCTCAACGTCACCCACGACATGACGACAGCATGGAAAAGCCATTGCAGCGAATTGGCAAGGACAAGGCCAAGCATACCAAACCGCCTCATCGTGCCCATCGCTGCTGCAAGATAGATGCCGGTGGCGGCGAGCCCCACGGCAGCGGGGCGCAGCGTGTCGGCGCGGGCATATGATGCAAGGATCAGACATTGATCGACGGCGGCAAAAGGCAGGCCGAGACAGTAGACCATCAGCGCCCGGGCCGTGGCAAAGGTGTCCGTTCGCGCGAACTGGCCATGCTCGAACAGTAGGTCCACGGTTGGCACCGCCAATACGGCCAGCAACGCTGTCGCTGGAAGGATGAGGACGATCACCAACCGCAAGGAAAAGCCAAGCACCGAGCCGTACGTCTCCTGATGCGAGTTTGAGCCGTGCCAGGCGCGCGAGAGCTCAGGCAGCGAAGCGAGCGAAACCGCCGTAGCGACCAGACCAAGTGGCAGCTGGACCAACGTTGTGGCGCTGGCCATCCAGGCCAGGCTGCGCTCCCCAGTCTGGGAAGCAAAGTAGCTATCCAGCACGACCTGCGCTTGCCCCACGAGCAGGCTCAGCAAAACTGGCGCCGCGAGCCGGAAGGCCTGCCGCACTTCCGGGTCGTAGTGCCATGCAGGGTGCAGTCGAAACCCCACACGACGAGCACCAGCAAGCTGCAGGCAAAGCTGCCATGCCGCGCCAAGCACAACTCCCAGGGCTAGCGCTGGCAGCCCCAAGGGCTTGCTAAGGGTGATGACCGCTGCGATGATGCCGCAATTGAAGGCCGCCGCCATGAAAGATGGCCAGAAGAAAGCGGCGCGGGCATATAGCGCTGCTGCCACTATGCCCGCCAGACTCATCAGGAACACAGCAGGGGCTGTTGTCCTCATCAGTGACGCAGCCAGCTCTTGCAGGTCCCGCCCGAAGCCTTTGCCCATGATGCTGACCAGCTCGGGCGCGAAGACGGCAAGCCCGCCGGTGGCAAGCGCGGCAAGCAGCCCCAAGTTGCCGATGAGCGCCCCGAGAACACGCTCAAAATCGCGTTCCTGGTGCGGGCCGGAGACGCGCGCCAGCGTGGGCACCAGCACGGAGGAGAGCATGCCGCCCACGAGAAGTTCGTAGAGCAAGTTATATGTCCGCGAGGCTACACGGAAGGCGCTGACAGCACCTGTGGCCCCGAAGTAGTGGCTTATCGCCACCTCGCGCAGGAGCCCAAGCGCCCGGCTCGTCACATTTCCCATTGAAATCACGGCGGCAGAGGCGGCAATTGAGCTCTCGCTTGGTCGGGCAGGCTCGCCTGGACGATCGGTCACGTTTCTTTGAACCGAGAGACAACGCGCCCAATTATCTTGCTGGAGGAAAGGTCGGCCACGATGGGGATGAAACAAACCTCCGCGCCGACAGAGGCTGCCACTGCCGCCTCCGGCAGCGTCT
>JAPWUW010000291.1 GCA_028275325.1 Anaerolineae bacterium
TGGCTGTGCCTACCCTGGAGGGAGAGGAGGTTATTCGCATCCAGCCCGGGACGCAGAGCGGGGAGGTTATCCGCCTGCGCAATAGGGGAGTGCCGAGGTTGCAGCGCTCTGGCCGTGGAGATCAGCTCATTGTCGTGCGTGTGCTCACACCCACGAACCTCACTCCCAGGCAGCGGCAACTGCTGGAGGAGCTGGGGGAGACTCTGGGCGAAGAGCCTCAGGGTGGGGGGCCAAGCTTCATCGACCGCATGCGGCAGGTTCTGGGGCTGTGAACGAGAGTGGCAGCAAGCAGCTCTGGAGGCAAGTCACCGTTGCCGTTAGCGCGGAGGCGGTGGAGGCGGTGAGCGCTTTCCTCGGGCGGTTTGGCACCGTTGCCGTCGAGGAGTTGCATGCGACGCCGACCAGCGCGCAGAGCCACGCGCCAGTCATCCGCGTGCACTGCTACTTGGAAGAAGAGAGGGCCCGTGCTTGCGAGCAGCAGATAGCAGAAGGCTTGTGGCATCTTGGGCAGCTCATGCCGCTTGAGGCACCGGTGATGCGCACCCTGGCCGAGGACGATTGGATGCAGGCATGGAAGGAACACTTCCCGGTGCTCCACATCACGGAAAGGTTGGTGGTCGTGCCGGCCTGGAGGGAGTACTCGCCCCGCGAGAGGGAAGTGGCGATCGTCATCGAGCCCGGGATGGCCTTTGGGACGGGGTTGCACCCCAGCACTCGCTTGGCCCTGCAGGCTTTGGAACAATTCATCAGGGTTGGGGACACGGTGCTCGATGTGGGCACGGGCACGGGGATTCTCGCCATCGCGGCGGCGAAGCTGGGCGCGGAAAGGGTGCTCGCCCTCGATATCGACAAAGCTGCGGTGCGGGCAGCCCGCCACAATGTGGACCTCAACGGTGTGGCTCGAGTTGTCGAGGTGAACCTTGGGTCAGTTCTTCCACCCCCGCCGCCTCAGGACCTTCTGCAGAAGCCGGTGCTTGTCCGCGAAGGTCGCTACAACATCCTGATGGCCAACATCTTCGCTGAGGTCATCGCCGAAATGGCTGGTGCGCTCGTGGAGCTTTCTGCAGAAGGAGCGCACATCATAACTTCGGGCATCACGCAGGAGCGGGCAGAGATCGTACTCCAGGCCTTTGGCGGCCGTGCGGCGCTGTGCCAGCGCCTGGAGGATGGCGATTGGGTCTGCCTTTGCTTCTGTGTCCCATGAATTGTGTGCCCGCACATGACGAGGCCTCGCTTTTTGGTTGCGCAAGACCTTGCCGAGGCGAGTGAGCTGCTCCTCTCCTCGGAGCTTGCCCATCGGGCTGCTAGGGTGCTGCGTTTGCGGCCGGGCGATCAGGTAGTGCTGTTCGATGGGTCGGGTCTGGAGGCTGAGGCGGTCGTCACTGCGATCAGTGCAAGAGAGGTGGGCTTGCGCATCCTCCAGCGCAGCACGCCGCCTCGGGAGGCGCCGGTCCGAGTTGTGCTCTACCAGGCGCTCATCGCGGCCACGCGCTTCGAGTTGGTGCTGGAGAAAGGTACTGAGCTCGGGGTACAGGCCTTTGTGCCCACAGTATGCGCGCGCTGCACGTCACGGCCGGCGCCGGCTCATGCCCTTGCGGGCAAGCTGGCGCGGTGGCGTGCGGTAACTGTGGCGGCTGCTGAACAAAGCGGCCGCACGCGGTTGCCGGAAGTCAGCAAGCCCTTGCCTCTTGAGGAGGCGCTGGCTTCAAGTCCAGGACCTAAGCTCTTTGCCTGGGAGCACGCAGTTGAGCCGCTGCCGAAGGTTCTCGAGCGCTTGCAGGAGCTGCACCCGCAGGCTGTATCGCTCTTCGTGGGACCCGAAGGTGGCTTCACGGCAGAGGAAGCTGCCCTGGCGCGCTCCTGCGGCGCGGTTGCTGTGAGCCTGGGTCCGCGCACCTTGCGAGCGGAGACGGCGGCAATTGTGCTCTGTGCCCTTAGCCTTCTTGCTCTGGGTGGGCTTGCGCCTCCAGCCGGCTGAGCATTGCCTCTTCCATTATGGATACCGGTGCTGGCAGACCGGTCCAGAGGGAGAACTGTGCCGCAGCTTGGGCGATAAAATGGCCGACTCCGCTCACCGTGATGCAGCCAGCCTCGCGGGCAAGGCGCAGGAGCTTTGTCTCAGGTGGGTTGTAGACGGCGTCGTACACCACCAGGCCCGGCCTCAGCAGTTCACGCGGGATCACGCATTCGTCCTCCCGAGGGTACATGCCGACGCTTGTCGTCTGCAGGAGCACGTCAGCGCTCAGGCGCGAGAGGTGAGAGAGGGGGCACCAGCTCGCGCCCAGCTCTTCGGCTAGCGCCCGGGCGCGCTCTGGGGTGCGGTTGCAGATCGTGAGCCGCGCTCCTCGCTCGGCCAGCCCGTACGCCAGGCCCCGCGCCAGTCCTCCTGCGCCAACGAGCAGCACACGGGCCCCTTGCCACTGCAGCCCTGGCGGGAATGCGGCCTCGATGCAGCGCAGGGCACCTTCCACATCCGTGTTGTACCCGCGCATCTGGCCACCCTCAACAACGATGGTATTAACGGCGCCAACCCTGCGAGCCAGCGGTTCGACCCATCCCAGTGCTGGCAGGACGGCCTGCTTGTGCGGGATGGTGACACTGTAGCCGCGGAAGCCAAGCGGGGTGAACGCCTGCAAGAACCGTAGGGGCTCCTCGACGAGGAGCGGGAGGTAGACAGCATCGATCCCGCAGGCGCGAAAGGCTGCGTTGTGCACTATGGGGCTCAGCGAGTGCGCCACGGGGTTGGCAATCACGCCGTACAGATCGGTCCGCGGTGAGATTTGCTTGGCACGGTACAGGTTGAGCATGTCGGCAAGCGGCACCTGGCCTGGGGCCACTGCGCTGGTGCTGTCGAGGGCGCAAAAGGAAAGGAAGGCGCCAAAGCGTCCAGCCAGGATGCGGCTGAGGATGCCAGCCTCGCCCATGGCCAACGCGATTGTCGGCTTGCGGGCGCTCTGCAGCAGCGAGAAGAGCGCCAGGTTGTCATGGATGCTAAGTGCCCTGACGGCAAGCTTGACGACCCCAGCACCAGTATCGGTAAGGCGCTTGTAGATTGCCGCCAGGTCGGCTGGGCAGGCGCTATTGTCGTGGTAGGACACGACCACCCGGGGCAACGCCTCTTGTGGCAGGTGTGGCAAGACCTGCTCTTCCGCGTCCACCAGGTCTGCACCAAAGGCCAGGGCCTGTTGCAGCGTCGCGGCAATCGCCGATGGCTCGGCGCCGCAGCCTCCTCCCTGTGAGCGAGAGCGGCACGTGACGAGGACCGGCAGAGGCCGGTTGCACAGGAGAGCTTCCAGGTCGTAGTGCGCCATGAGGTCGAGCCGAAGTTCGACCATATCTGCGCCCTGGCTGGCAGCGCGGTTCATCAACTCAAGCGCATGAGCGGTGTTTGTCGGAGCAAGCGATACACAGACACGAAGTCCAGGCATTCTGGTCCTTTTGCCTTTAACTTGCCTCGTTTTGGCCATGTTAGGGTCCACGGCTGCGGTGCGCAACTAATTGCCACAGGGTCAGTGGGGTGGTAACATCTGCGTGCTGTGAGCGCCAGCGGAGCAATGAATAAGGGGATGGGCAATGTCCTCTGGCGGCTTGCGGTGCCGCCAGAGGTGGAGACGGAATACGCTGGGACCAGGCTGGGGGAGTACTACTCGCGCGCAGAGGTGATGCTGCACACACAGATCGTGGCGCGCGAGCGTTTCCTGGCGCTTTACGGCGTGGACATTGGTGGCCCGCACGTATCCGTGCCCGCGTATCTGGGCGTTGCAGAGCTGGGGGCCGACCTTGTGCTGCCAGAGGACGAC
>JAPWUW010000292.1 GCA_028275325.1 Anaerolineae bacterium
TCAGGCAGGGCCTGTGCCCGACCTCAGCCCAGGCGGGGGAATTCTTCGGCTGGCACCGGTGTCGTCTCGGCATTGCCCTCGAGCACGGCATAAAGCGTCACCTCAATCTGCGTGTAGGCCACTCCACCCTCGCGCTGCTCAGTCGTGAAGGCCAGCACGTCCTCGAACTTCTCCCGCGCCGCCACGCGCGCAAATTCCTCGGTGCCTTCCTGCCAGCCCCACCCCAGCATGTAGTAGAGCTCGTAGGTGCCATCGGCTATCCCCTCGATCGAGCAGCTGTCGGCCGCCCAGATGTAGAAGGCAAGCAGCGGGCTCTTCTGCCCTTCCTGGACGAGCACCACCAGCGCATCCGCGTCGTTGAGCTCGTTCTTCACCGTGAGCACCCCGAGCCCTCGGGAGCCCCTGGCATCCTGCAGAATGGCACAGGGCTGCGGCCGTGTAGTACCCTCAGGCGTCGGCGTGGGTTCGGGGCCGCTCACCTGCTGCAGCAACGGCGTCGGCGCCTCAGTGGGCTCAGGCCGGTTCACCTTGCCTGCCCCAGCCAGCTGCCCGCGCTGGGGCGTGGGCGGGTGTTCTACCTGGCCGGCCGCAGTTCCTGCCGCGCTCTCCTTGCTCGGGCTCGCCACGGGCACAGTGGCTTCAGCTTGGGTGGGCTCCACCACGGTTGCCGTCGGCGTTCGCTCGGGCGTGCCGGAGAGGGGCCGACCTGGCCTTGAGAGAGGGCCACAGGCAAGCAGCAAACCTGCGCTCACTAACAGCAACCAAAAGCGCCTCATAGCTGCCCTCCAGGACTTTCGGGGCCTTCTCGTTTAATGATACCCCTGGAACCAGGCGGGGTTGCGGCAGGCCCTGGGCAGCCCGATGCCCTATTTGGGGCTAGGGGCATTCCCTTTGCCCCGCTCTCCCTGCCCCGAGCAAGAGATGCTTCGGCCCAGTGCAGGGAAGAGCTTGCGGTGCTGTGGCGGCGGTGCTATTCTGGCGCACAAAAGGCAAGCAGGACGAGGTAGGCGGCGCCGAGCTCGGGCGCCGCCCTCGTTTGTACCGCGGGTGCGAGAGATATGGCTGCAGAGGAACACAAAAGAAGGGTGGCACTGAGCTCGGTGGCCGGTGCCCTGCTCATCACTGGGCTCAAACTTGCTGTGGGCCTGACCACAGGGAGCCTTGGCATCCTGGCTGAGGCCGCCCACTCGGGGCTCGACCTTGTGGCCGCAGTGGTGACCTACCTGGCTGTGCGCGTTTCGGCACGCCCTGCCGACACCACGCACCCGTACGGGCACGGCAAGGTGGAAAACCTCTCCGCCCTCTTCGAGACGGCGTTGCTTGCCCTGACCTGCGGCTGGATCATCTACGAGGCCGTGCAGCGGCTCTTCTTCCGGCATGTGGCTGTCGAGGCTACAGCTTGGGCCTTTGCCACAATGCTAGTCTCCATTGCGGTGGATGCTAGCCGCTCGCGCGCCCTGGCGCGTGCGGCCAGGCTCTACGATAGCCAGGCGCTCGAGGCCGACGCGCTGCACTTCAGCACCGACATCTGGTCTTCCCTCGTGGTCTTACTCGGGCTTGCGCTTGTGCGCGCTTCGCAAGCCTCGCCCAGCCTGGCCTGGCTTGAGCGCGCCGATGCCCTCGCGGCGCTGATTGTGGCCTTCATCGTCCTCGTGGTGAGCGGCAAGCTGGGCATGCGCGCCACGGCTGCCCTCCTGGACGCAGCGCCGCGCGGACTTGCCGCCACTCTGGCAGAAGCAGTTGGGCGCTTGCCGGGTGTCCAGGCTGTGAGGCAAGTGCGGGTGCGCCGCGCCGGGCCGGATTCCTTCGTCGACCTCACGGTGGTCGTCTCGCCTGCGGTTGACCTCTTGCAGGCGCATGCTATCGCCTCCCGCACTGAGGAACTGGTGCAGGGCATGTTGCCGAGGGCGGATGTCGTGGTCCACGTCGAGCCGGCCGACAGGCCAGCAAATGGGCACGATGCCCTTCTGCAGGCGCTGCAAGAGGCGGCAGCAGCCCTGAGCTTGAGCCTGCACGGGCTGCGCCTTGTGCGCACCGGCGATGCCTATCACGTGGAGGTGCATGCCGAGGTCCCGCGCAGCCTCACCGTCGCGCAGGCCCATGAGATCGTGAGCCGCTTCGAAGGCCTTGCCCGGGAGCGGCTCCCGGGTGTGGCGGATATCATCACGCACATTGAGCCGGCAAGCCCTCCGGCCTCCGAAGGCGCTGCGCCCCCGGAGCTGCACGAGCTGGCGGCGGAGGCACAGCAACTTGCCGAAAGCATGTGGGGGCCAAATTCCTGCCATCAGGTGCTGGTGCACAATATCGGCGGGCGGCC
This sequence comes from Anaerolineae bacterium, assembly GCA_028275325.1. Taxonomy (GTDB): domain Bacteria; phylum Chloroflexota; class Anaerolineae; order DRVO01; family DRVO01; genus JAPWUW01. The sequence continues at coordinate 2,318 of JAPWUW010000292.1, forward strand.
ATCCATCTCGCTTCACTGCTCGTTGCCGCCACAGCTTGGCATCGACCAGGCGCATGAGCTCGCCGAGGAGTTCGAACGCGCGCTCCGCCGCCGCTACCCTGGCCTGGAGCGCGTGCTTGTGCACACGGAACCGGCTGGCACCTGAACCGCGCTGTATCCGGTGTAGTCCAACTGGGCGCTGTGCCAGGCCACTTGCGCCTGCCTGGGCCCCTGGCATAATGGCCCGGGTGCGCAAAGACCGTGCGGAGGTGTGCAGTGCTGCGGATCAGCTACGAGGAATACCTGGATCGCGTGCATGGAGGCTGGCTCGGCAAGTGCCTCGGCGGCGCGGTGGGTGCGCGTTTCGAGGGCTGCAAGGAGTGGATAGAGCTTGAGCCCGAGAAGATGCTCCCGCCCGAGATGCCCCCAAACGACGACCTGGATCTGCAGGTGCTCTGGCTCAAAGTGCTGGAGGAAAAAGGGCCCCACTTCACCTCAGACGACCTTGCTGAGGCCTGGCTGCGCTGGTGCTGGTACCCCTTCAACGAGTATGGCAACTTCCGGCGCAACTACCGGCTTGGCATCCACCCTCCCTACTCCGGCACCTTCAACAACGATTTCTACTCCACCGGCGAGGGCTGCCCCATCCGCGCTGAGATCTGGGGCTACGTCCTGCCCGGAGCGCCAGATATTGCTGCGGAGCTCGCGGGGCGCGATGGCGTCCTTGACCATGCGCCGGAGGTTGTGGCCGCCGAAAAGATGCTGGCCGCCATGGCGTCGCTCGCCTTCTTCGTGCACGAGCCGCGCCGGCTCCTTGAGCTCTGCCTGAATCACCTGGTGCCCGGCTCGCGCCTGGAAAGGCTGGTGCGGTTGGCCATTCGCTCCTACGACGAGGGGCTCGCGCTCGCCGAGGCGCGCCAGCGCATCATGGCCGTGGGAGGTCTGCCGGAGGCCTGCGATGCGCAGATCAACATCCCCTTCACGGTGCTCGCGCTCCTTTACGGCCGCGGGGATCTGGTGGAGACGCTCTTGTGTGCACTGCGCTGCGGCTACGACACCGATTGCACCCTCGCCACAGCTGGAGCCCTGATCGGCCAGATACTTGGTGGGAGCCGCTTCCCGCAGCACTTCAAGGATGCAATTGGGGACAAGCTGGTCATGGGCATCGAGTACAAGCGTCCGGAGATGACGATTTCCGCGCTGGCGCGCGATACCGCCCGGCTTGGCGTCCTCTTTGCCCGGGAGCTCAGTACAGGCGTTGTCATCACCGGTGCGCCGGAGCTTGCGCCGCTGCCCCCCTCAGCCCGCCGGCCCGAGCGGCTGCTTGTCGTGCGCTACGGCTCTCAGCCTGCCGCGGCACCCGGGGAACTTGTGCACTTCGCCATCGCCGTAGAAGGGGAGCTGCCCGCTGAAGGCGCCTGGCTTGAGCTCGAGCCGCCAGACGGGTGGGATCTATTGCCCCGGAGAGCCTTCCTCTTGCCTGCGGCCAAGGAAG
>JAPWUW010000293.1 GCA_028275325.1 Anaerolineae bacterium
CAGTACGAACACCCGCTGGCGTTCTATGGCTGGCTCGAGGTTGAGGTTGGCGGGGTGAGCCGGCGTATCCGCATCCGCCGGGCGCACCTGGAAGAGGACACAGCCAAACTGGTGCATGTAGGCGACCGCAGCCTCATAGACTTCAACCGTGCCGGTGTGCCACTCCTTGAGATTGTGAGCGAGCCGGACATACGCTCGCCAGAGGAAGCGCGCCTTTACCTGATCAAGTTGCGCACTATCCTGCGGTACCTGGGCGTGAGCTCCGCGAACATGGAGGAGGGCGCCATGCGCTGCGAGGCAAACATTTCGCTTCGCCCGGCCGGCAGTAACGGTTTGCCCGCGACTCACGTGGAAGTGAAGAACCTCAACAGTTTCCGAGCGGTCAAGCAAGCTCTGGAGTACGAGATGAGGCGGCAACAGGCAATCCTCAAAGCCGGCGGGCAGGTGGAGCAGGTGACTGTCGGCTGGGACGAGGACAGGGGCCAGACCGTGCTGCAGCGCAGCAAGGAGGAGGCCCACGATTACCGTTACTTCCCAGAGCCGGATCTGCCACCGCTGCGCATCCCGCAGGAGTGGGTCGACGAGCTGCGCAGGAAGCTGCCGGAACTGCCCGATGCGTGTGCGCTGCGGCTGCAGCGCGAGTACCGGCTCGGCCCGCAGGAAGCCGCGCTTCTGGCTGCAGAGCAGCCTCTCGTGCAGCTGTTCGAGCAAGCGTGTTCGCTGTTGCCTGCAGTGGATAGCCCCGAAATGGCCAGAAAAGTGGCCAATTGGATCGTCGGGCCGCTTTTCCACCTCATGAACCGAGACGATGTCCCTGCGGAGAAGCTCCTGGTACGCCCCGCGCACTTGGCAGAGCTTATCCACTTAGTAGAAACCGGCTCGATCAGCACCACCAGTGCCCGTGAGGTGTTAGAGCAAGTGTTCAGAACCGGCGAGAGCCCAGGGGAAATCGTGAGACGATCCGGGCTTGTACAGGTGAGCGATGTGGATGCCTTGAGGCAGGTGGTGCAAGAGGTTTTTGCTGCAAACCCCAAGGCGCTTGCAGACTACCGCGCAGGTAAGAAGCAGGCACGACAGTTCCTCATCGGCCAAGTCATGAGGGCTACCCGCGGTCAGGCTAACCCGCAGGCGCTCGAAAAGCTGCTCCGGGAGGTCCTCGGGGGGCAGCCGTGAATGCTGGGTTGAGCAAGCGGGAGCAGCGGCTAGAATTGCAGTGCACGTCAATGGTGACAACCAAAACACAAAGGAGTGGCGTTCATGGTCATAGCTGAGACCGAGCTCAACGCTTATGAGATGGCCCTTGCGCAGCTGGACGAGGCAGCGAGGCACCTGAAGGACCTCGACCCTGGCATTCTGGAACGGCTGCGCTACCCCCAGCGAGAGCTTACTGTGCATTTCCCCGTACGCATGGATGACGGCCGTGTGCGCATCTTCACAGGATATCGCGTGCACCATTCCACAGTGCGCGGGCCCTCTAAAGGTGGCATTCGCTACCACCCACGGGTGGATCTGGACGAGGTGCGCGCTATGGCCATGTGGATGACCTGGAAATGCGCGGTTGTTGACATCCCTTACGGCGGGGCCAAAGGTGGCGTGGTGGTGGATCCTGCCGCACTCTCGCTGGGTGAGCTGGAGCGGCTAACGCGCCGCTACGCGACGGAGATCAGCATCCTTATGAGCCCCGAGGGAGATATCCCCGCCCCCGATGTGAACACCAACCCCCAGGTGATGGCCTGGATCATGGACACCTACTCCATGCACCGCGGCTACTCCACGCCAGCCGTTGTCACGGGCAAGCCCGTGGAGATTGGTGGCAGCCTGGGCCGGTTGGGCGCTACTGGTCGCGGTGTTGCGCTCTGCGCACGCTGGGCCCTGGAGAGGCTTGGCATGCAAGTAAAGGGCGCGACGGTCGCTATCCAAGGATACGGCAACGTTGGCAGCAGCACGGGAATTTGCCTGCAGGACATGGGCTGCCGCGTGATTGCTGTGAGCGATGTGCACGGCGGCATCTACCGGCAAGCTGGCATCGATGCGCGAGAGCTCGCTCGCTGGGTGCGCTCGGAAGGCACAGTCTGCGGCTTTCCCGGCACAGAGCCCATTACCAACGCGGACCTACTGGCAATGCCCTGCGACGTGCTCGTGCCCGCCGCCCTGGAGGGCCAAATAACCGGTCGCAACGCGGGCAACGTCCGGGCCAAAATCATTGTGGAGGGAGCAAACGGGCCTACGACGCCAGAGGCGGACAAGATCCTTGAGCGCAAGGGTGTGGTCGTCGTGCCGGACATTCTGGCAAATGCTGGCGGGGTCACCGTTTCGTATTTCGAGTGGGTGCAAGGCCTCCAGTTCCTCTTCTGGGGCGAGGACGAGGTCAACAAGCGGCTCGAGGAGATCATGGCGCGCGCCTTCAACGAAGTCTGGCGCATGGCGGATGAGTGCGCCGTGCCGCTGCGCCTGGCCGCGCTGATGCTCGCCATCAAGCGCGTTCACGATGCCACCCTTATACGGGGGATTTACCCGTAGCCTCCTAAAAGGGATAGAGTCCCAGGCGTCCGGCGGCTGAACTGGCACCAGAGGGCAACTTGGCTTACAGTGCAGGAGGGTGAAGTTCACGTAGCCGCTCAGGTGACCTTGTGGGGAGTGCGGAGAGGGTCGATCTGCACACAAGCGGCCTCGCTGTGCCAGTTCTCCTCTGGGCAAGCGGACTGGTCGTGGCGTTCGCGCTCTATGAGGCCCGCTGGGGGCCAGGTGTTGGCGCTCTGCCTTGGATTACAGCGGGCTCCGTGCTGTTTGCTCTCTTTCTCGTGCGATCCGTTCTGCCCTCCTTGGTACTTCACGTTGCTAGTAGTTCCTTTGCCTTCAGCCTCACGGCGGGGTTGGTAGCGTATTACGCGTACCCGGGGCTGCCATGGATGGAGGCCCTATCCACTGTACTGGCCAGCCTCAGGCACTGGGCTTGGTCCGTGAGCGCGGGGGTCCCCGTCGAGGACCCCATCCCCTTTGTCTTCGCACTGGGCTACTCACTCTGGATGGTGGAGCACTTCAGCACCTGGCTTGTGTACCGGGAGGGCAAGGCCTGGTGGGCAGCTGCCGGGCCAGCAGTGGTGCTCCTTGCCAGCACCTACTACGCGCAGAAGCCAGCGACGGGCTATGTGGTCATCTACGCTTTTTGCGCCCTGCTGCTCATTGTGCGCGTGTCCTGCCAAGGCCTGATGCGAGATTGGCGCATTACAGGCATCCCACACGACCACACGTTTGGCGAGGACTTCCTGCTTGATTCGCTGTACATTGTAGCCGCCATGGTGATGATCGCCTGGCTGCTGCCGCCAGCAGCGCTTGAGCAGAAAGCAAGCGAGCTTTGGCTGCACTTCGAAAGGCCATGGCGGGCGCTGCAGCAACGCTGGAATACGGCCTTCGCCACCACAGGTGGCCGCGGCAGCTCGGAGCCGGCTATCAGTATCTATGGCGAGTCGCTCGCGCTCGGGGGGCCAGTGAAACTTGCCGCTCAACCAGTCCTTGCTGTGCGCGTCACGTACCCGGTACAGCGGCTGCAGGGCATGATCTTCGACCTCTATGATGGCCGGCAATGGTGGGCCAGCGCCCCAGCGGTCGGGCTCATGGATCCTCTGGATTACCCTACGGCCGAGGCCTTCCTGGAGCGCCGCTTCGTCGAGCAGGAAGTAACGATTCTGCGCCAGACGCGCACCCTGCATGCAGCTCCCACGCCAAAGTGGTTCAGCATCCCAGCCAAAACGGTTCACCTGCGGTTTGGGCCAGAGCCTGGCCTG
>JAPWUW010000294.1 GCA_028275325.1 Anaerolineae bacterium
AAGTGGGGGTATATGCCCTCTTCCGGGCTTTTAGCCTGCTCTTTCCTCAGAATCCCGCTTTCATCCATGAACTCATCCTGGTACTGGCGGGCTTGACGATGAGCGTGGGTGTGTTGGGGGCCATCGCCCAGAACAACGTGCGGCGCATCCTCTCCTTTCACATCATCAGCCAGATCGGCTACATGCTGATGGGGTTAGGCCTTTTCACGACAGCCGGCCTGGCCGGAGGCGTCTTTTATATCGTGCACCACATTATCGTGAAGACGGCGCTGCTCATGGTGGGTGGCGCCTTGGAGCGGGCCACTGGCAGCGGCGAGCTCAAGCACATGGGTGGGCAACTGCGGCAGCGGCCGATGCTGGCCGCCCTGTTCATTCTGGCGGCTCTCTCCCTGGCAGGGGTACCGCCTCTCAGCGGCTTTTTCAGCAAGCTGGCCCTGCTCACTGCTGCAGTGGGGCAGGGGCGCTACGCCATCGCCGCTGTGAGCCTTGCGGTGAGCGTGCTCACACTCTTTTCCATGACGAAGATCTGGTCTGAGGCTTTCTGGAAGGCGCCGCCTCAGCAAGCACGGAGCCATGCAGGGGCAGTCGACTGGAAGGTCATGTCGCCCGTGGCTGTACTCGTGGTTCTCACGGTGGCGCTGGGAATACTGGCAGAGCCGGCCCTGCAGGTCGCTCGTGCGGCCGCGGGGCAGTTGCTGTCGGGGGCGGGCCATGTGCTGGCTGTGGACAGGTAGGGGCGCATTGCTTTGCGCCGGGCAGAGCTAAGGAGGGGCCAAGGCAATGGATCTGTTCCTCTTGAACATCTTCCTGGCAGCGGTGTGGATGTTCCTGCAGGGGGAGTTGCGGGCTGTCAATTTCGTCGTGGGCTTCCTGCTGGGCTATGCGATTATCGGGCTCAGCCAGAAAGTGCTTGGGAGCCATCGTTACGCCCTAAAGGTAATACAGGTGGCGCGCTTCCTGGCCTTCGTCGCTTGGGAGATCTTCACAGCTAGCCTGAAGCTTGCGTGGATGATCCTGCACCCGCGCCTGCCCCTGCGGCCGGGGATCGTGGCCGTGCCCCTCAAGGTCTCCACAGACCTGGAGATTGTCACTCTGGCCAACCTGATCAGCCTCTCCCCCGGCACTTTGTCCTTGGACGTCTCCGACGACAGAAGCACCCTCTACGTGCACACCGTCGACCTGGAAAGCCGCGAGCTCTTCTGCCAGGAGATAGGCAGTGGGCTGGAGCGGCGGGTGCTGGAGGTGATGAGATGAGTGGCGCTATGAACCTGCTGCTTTTGGTGCTGGCTTCGTCCATGGGGCTTTGCTTTGTGAGGCTGCTGCGCGGGCCCTCATTGCCCGACCGCGTGGTTGCTCTGGATCAGATAGGCGTGCACGTGGCAGCCATGGCCATACTGTACAGCATAGCTCAGGGCAGGGTGGTATTCCTGGATGCGGCAGTGGTGGCGTCGCTTCTATCCTTTCTGGCAACGGTGGCCTTTGCCCGCTATCTGGAACAGGGGGCGGAACTGTGAGCACAAAGGAGTGGCTTACGGTAATTGCGGCCGGGGCTGGGGTTTTCTTCATGGTTGTGGCGGCGGTGGGCCTCAACCGCATGCCGGATTTCTACACGCGCATGCATGGGGCCACCAAATCCACAACGCTTGGCATCAGCTTCATACTCCTAGGGTCGGCCTTGCACTTTGGCACGCCTTTTGCCATCACCAAAGCGGTCCTGGTCGTTGTCTTCTTTTTCCTCACGGCTCCAGTCGCTGCCCATGCGCTGGCTCGAGCTGCCTACTTCAGGGCGGTCCCCACGTGCCCCAGCACTGCCCTGGACGAGTTGAAAGGACACTATCGCCCCGAAACTCACGAACTGGAAGGGGAGGTGAAGCTCCACTGCTGCGCTGGGACCGCAGCTGCAGAAGTGGTCAGTGCCGATGAGCATAACAGCGCGCCAGCAAACGCCTCTGGGGAAACCGGTGGGGCAGTTGAGGGGTGATCGGGGTGGCCTTTGAGCTCCTTGCTCCCCAGCCTAGCACCGCAGGCAAGGCCGAGGCCACCGAAGAGGCAGAGAGATGCGACCGCCTTTGAGCTTGATCCTGCTAATTGCAGTCGTCGTTGCCCTGGCGAAGCTGGCTGGCTATGCCTCAGTCCGGCTGCGCCAGCCGGCTGTGCTCGGCAAACTGCTCGTCGGACTTGTCCTGGGCCCCTCGCTGCTCGATATCCTGCACAGAGGGCCGCTTGCAAGCCCGGAGGCCGAGGTCGTTCTGGAGGAGCTCGCGCAACTGGGGGTGCTGCTGCTCATGTTCATTGCCGGGCTGGAGATCGAGTTCGAAGCCATGTTGCGTTACAGCCGCATTTCTCTCCTTGCCGGCACGCTCGGGGTACTTGCGCCAGTGGTGCTGGGCGCCCTGGTTGCCTCGCTCTTTGGCTTCGCCCTGAAGCTTGCGATATTCGTCGGCATAGTGCTTGCTGCCACGAGCGTCAGCATCTCCGCCCAGACGCTCATGGAGCTCGGCGCACTGCGGACACGGTTGGGTGTGGCCCTCCTCGGTGCGGCCGTAGTGGATGACGTCCTTGTGATACTGGCCCTATCCGTGTTCACGGCACTGGCCGGCGGCAGCGGCCACGGCGCATGGTCCGTCTTTCTCACTGTCCTGCGCATGCTCGCTTTCTTCGCCCTCGCCTACGCCATCGGAGCGAGGTTCCTGGGGCGCATTGGGCGCCGGGTTGAGCGGCTGCCGGTGAGCGAGGCGCTTGCCGCCTACACGCTGGTGGTCATCCTGCTGTTTTCCTGGGCGGCGGAGGCGCTGGGCGGTGTGGCCAGCATCACCGGGGCGTTCCTTGCCGGGTTGCTCCTCTCGCGTACCCCGCTCCGCGATGAGATAGAGGAGAGGATCCACGGGCTGGCCTATTCCTGGCTTGTGCCCATATTCTTCGTGAACATCGGGCTGCAGGCCAATATCCGGCAGCTGCAAGGCGGCGCAATTCCCTTTGCCCTGGCAGTTGTGGCGGTGGCGTTGCTTTCCAAGGTCATCGGCTGCGGCAGCGGCGCAAGGCTTGGTGGTTGCACCCTGCCCGAATCCCTGCAGCTTGGCGTGGGGATGATCTCGCGCGGGGAGGTGGGGCTCATAGTGGCTTCCATTGGCCTCAGCACCGGCCTCGTGGGGCAGGAGGTCTTTGCCGCAGTGGTGCTCACCGTTCTTGCGACAACACTCCTCACTCCCGCGGCGCTGCGCGCGCTCAACCCGCAGCGCGCGCCGGAGCCCACGCCCATCCCACAGCCTGAGGACGGCGGTTGACATCAGGGGGAACCATGGCCCAGTTGGTTGCGCTTGTCCTGGACAAGATCGAGCTCTTGCGCCCGGTGCTGGATGCCTGGCAGCGTGCTGGTGCCGGCGGCGTCACGCTGCTGCACAGCACTGGGCCCGGCAGGCTCAGGGCCGCCTTTCGCGACGACCTTCCCCTCATGCCCTCCATCCACGACGTGCTTTCCGCCCACGAGCTGCACCACCGCACCATTTTCACAGTGGTGGAGGACGAAGCCACAGCAAAGCGCATCGTGGCCGCCACGAAAGAAGTCGTCGGGGATTTCACCGAGCCCGGCACCGGGATCCTCTTCGTCCTGCCGCTTGCGCACGTCGAGGGCCTGCACAAGAAGGGCAGGGGGGCAAGCTCAGGCGGGCAGGGTTAGAGCCGCCTGCAGCATCACGGCATAGGCGCCGAGCGCAAGCCAGGGGGCATAGGGAATAGCAGCTTTGCGCCCCAGGCCTGCAAGGAGCGCGCAAAGTGCGGCCACGC
>JAPWUW010000295.1 GCA_028275325.1 Anaerolineae bacterium
ACAGTGGCAGAATTTGCTTGGCGTATCGCTGCCAGCGGAAGCCGAGCGGGAAAGCTGGCAAAAAGGGCGTGCGGTGACAGCGGAAACCGTACTGGAAGCTGACAGGGAGGGTGTCAGAAAGTGGGCGGAGCGTAAGGGGATGCGACCCTAGCAAGCTGCCGGGCGGAAGACGATTCCCCCACACGCATGAGAAGGGGGATGCGTTACACCGTAATGACCCCGCCGCACGCACCCTCCCTGTAATGCCATCCCTGCTGCTGCCTCCGCCGCCCCTGCCCCTCCTCCTCCTTTCACCGCTTGCCCCTCCTGCCCCCCCCTTCCTGTCCTGCGCCCGGCCTGCCGCTCCTGCCCCGGTGTGGTCCTGGCACCACCTGGCCCCCTTCCTGTCCCTCCAGACAGATAGACAAACGGCAGGCGCCCGCACCCTGCGGGATGCCTGCCGCCTGCTCTTGCTCGTCTATCTCTCCCGCTCCGTCTCTGTCCTCCCGCCGCCCTGATCCCTCAGCGCTCAGCTTCCCTCCCGCTGCCCTGCCTCTTCCGCCCCGATGTGGCCGCTGCGCCTCGCCCTGCCCTTCCCTCCAGCCAGAAAGACAAACGGCGGGCGCCTGCGCCCCGCAGGGTGCCTTGCCGACCGCTCCTGCCCCATGGGGGCGGGAAGAGGGTGACGCGCTTCCCTTGCCGCCCGGCCGCTGTGCTCTCGCTTCCTCCCGCTGGGATGTTGGCTCTTGCGGACATATACGGGGTCAATAATATTCTGGGTTCCCAGAGGGCGTCCTGCGCCCCGTGATGGTGCGGCCCGGCAGCTTGAGCAGCTGGTGGCGCTCCGCCGCGCGGCCACCCCTCCTGCCCTGGGGTTGGCCTCCGGGCTGCACTCTCCTGCGCTGGGGCCTCGAGCTCAGGCTGGAGGTGTCGAGGAAATGGCACTTGACCTGAACTTCATGCGCAGCTTTGCCGACGAGATCCCCGCCATCTGTTACTTCCAGCTCGTTGGCCCGGATGGGCAGGTGAGGGAGGCCTTTGTGAGCGCGGGGATCGAGAGGCTCCTCGGCTACACGCCTGAGGAGTGGGCGGCCGTCTGGGAGGAGAGGATTCATCCTGAGGACAGGGAAAAGGTCCTTGCGGCCTGCGAGCGCTTCTGGCGGGGGGAATCGGGGGAGGTGGAGTTCCGCTACCCGGCAAAGGACGGGCGAGCCGTTTGGGTGCGAGAGCGGGCGCGTGCTGTGCGCCGTGGAGAGGAGGTTCTTGTCTACGGTGTGCTCACGGACATCACCTCCGAGGTGCTGGCGCGCCAGGCGCTTGAGGCCGTGCTTGCCGCGCCACAGGAGGAGATCATCTACGTCTCCGACCCAGGAAGCTACGAGATACTCTACCTGAACCCGGCCGGGAAGAAGCTCTTCGGAGACCCGTCAGGCAGGAAGTGCTACGAGGCCTTCCAGGGAAGGGACAGCCCCTGTCCTTTCTGCACGAACAAGCTGATACTGCGCGAGCCGGGGAAGGCGCACGTCTGGCTGCACCGCAACGAGCGCAACGGGCGGTATTACCGCTGTACGGACAGGGCCATCCCCTGGCCGGACGGGCGGCTTGTGCGCTTTGAGCTTGCTGTGGACGTGACGGAGCTTGTGCGGGCGCAGGAGGAGCTGCAGAAGCAGGCCGAGGAGCTGCGGGCGACGCTTGAGGCTCTGCCGCATGCCGCCTTTCTCATCAACCGCGAGCGGCGCATTGTTGCCGGCAACAGGGTGGCGCGGGAGTGGGCGCAGGTCGGGCAGTACTGCTGGGAGGGGATCCACAAGCTGCAGACGATCTCACCTGAGATGCGCCGGGCCTACGAGGAGACGGGCGTGCCTCTTCCCGGCACGAAGTGCTGGTTTTGCCTTGCCGACGAGGCGCTGGAAAGCGGCAGGCCACAGCACTGCGAGGTTGAGCTTTACGGCCGCCACTGGGACACGTGGTGGGCGCCCATTGGCGAGGGGATATACCTGCACTATGTGGCGGACGTCACGGAGTACAGGCAGGCGGAGCGGCAGGCGCGCGCCCTTGCCGCGGCGCTTGAGGAGTCGGAGCGGCGCTTCCGGGATATGCTGGATGAGGTGCGGCTTGTTGCGGTGATGCTTGATAGAGAGGGGCGCATAACCTACGCCAACCCGTACCTGCTTGAGCTCACGGGCTGGAGCTGGGAGGAGGTGGAGGGGAAGGACTGGTTTGGGCTTTTCCTGCCCGAGGATGTGCGGGCGCGGGTGCGAGCTGAGGCCTTCAACGGCGCCATGCGGGATGAGCGCTTCCCGGGCCAGTACGAGAACGAGATCCTGACGCGAGATGGCAGGAGGAGGCTCATCCGCTGGAGCAGCGCCTTCCTGCGCGCTCCCGGAGGCGAGATCGTTGGCACAGCAAGCATTGGCGAGGACGTGACGGAGGCACGGCGGCAGGAGCGGCTGAGGGAGGCCATTTACGCCATCTCGCAGGCAGCGGCGCGGGCGCAGAGCCTGGAGGAGCTGGGGCAAGCCATCCAGGAGGCACTGCAAGGGTTGCTGCCGGCGCGTAATTGTTACCTGGCTGTTTATGACAGCGGGAATGGAGAGGTCTACTTCCCGTGGTACGCCGATGAGAAGGTGGAGCGCTGGGGCCTGAGGAGAAGGGGCGGGTGCGGGGTGACCGAGCGCATACTGCGCACGGGCAGGCCGCTCCTTGCCAGCGCCGCTGAGCTGCGGCGGCTCTACGAGCAGGGGGAGATCGCAAGCCTTGAGCCCCTGCCGCAGTATTACCTTGGCGTGCCGGTCCCTGGCGAGGGCGGCCCGCCTGCCGGGGTGCTTGCGGTACAGAGCTATGACCCCGCAGTGGTCCTTGGCCCGGAGCACCTGGAGGTGCTGGAGTTTGCCGCGCGCGAGGTGGCACATGTGATTGAGAGGCTGCAGGCCCAGGAGGCGCTGCGCGAGAGCGAGGCGCGCTACAGGCTTGTGGTGGAGGGGGGAGCGGAGGCCATCGCTGTCATAGCGGAGGGAAAGGTGCTCTTTGCCAACAGGCGGGCCGGGGAGCTGGCCGGGCTCCCTGCCGAGGAGCTCCTAGGGCGGGAGTATCTCGAGTTCGTGCACCCCGAGGACAGGGAGCTGGTGAGAAGGACCGTTGCGGCCCTCCTGCGCGGCGAGCGGGCGGCTGAGGCGCTTGAGTTTCGCGCCATCGATGCTTCCGGGAAGGAGCACTGGGTTGAGGTGCGGGCAAGCGCTGCCCTCTGGGAGGGGAAGGAGGGCGTGATCGTCTTCCTCACGGACGTGAGCGAGAGAAAGAGGCTCGAGGAGCAGTACCGGCAGGCGCAGAAGATGGAGGGGATAGGGAGGCTTGCTGGCGGGATGGCGCACGACTTCAACAACATCCTGACGGCGATCATCGGCTACGCGAGCTTTGCGCTGGAGGCAGTTGGGGAGGCTCATCCTGCCGCTTCGGACATAAGGGAGATACTGGCCAATGCGGGCAGGGCCTCTGAGCTCACGAGGAGGCTATTGGCTCTTTCCCGGCGGACGATGCTTTCGCCGCGGGCGCTGGACCTGAACGAGCTTGTGCTGTCCTTGCACAGGACTTTGCGGCGGCTCTTGGGCGAGGACATAGAGCTTGTGACGCTTCCTGGGGAGAACCTCTGGGCTGTGCGGGCGGATCCGGCGCAGATGGAGCAGGTGATCCTGAACCTTGTGGTGAACGCGCGCGACGCCATGCCCTCTGGCGGGAAGCTCACGATAGAGACGGCAAATGTGGAGCTTGATGCGGATTACG
>JAPWUW010000296.1 GCA_028275325.1 Anaerolineae bacterium
TGATCCTCGCCGCCAACACGTCTTTCGCCGATTTCCCACGCCTCTCCGCTATCCTGGCACGGGACCGGTACCTGCCCAGGCAGCTCATGAACCGGGGAGATCGGCTGGTCTACGCCAACGGAATCCTGGGGCTTGCCACTCTGGCCAGCCTGCTGGTCGTTGTTTTCCAGGGCCGCACGCACCGCCTCATCCCGCTCTACGCGGTAGGCGTGTTTCTCAGCTTCACCCTCTCGCAGAGCGGCATGGTGCGGCACTGGCAGCGCGTCCGCGGCCCAAAGTGGCAACTCAAGGCTGCAATCAACGGGCTCGGCGCTGTGGCAACCGGGGTGGTACTTGTGGTGGTGACGATATCCAAGTTCACCCATGGCGCCTGGATTGTGACCCTTCTCATCCCGATCGTGGTGCTGGGGTTTAGGGTGATAAACAACCACTACAATTCGCTGGCTGGGCAACTCTCGCTGCAGGGGCTCAGGCCGACAGAGTGGCGGGATGTCACGTCTCGGCGCCGTTACAAGGTTGTGGTGCCCATAGCCGGCATCCACCGTGGCACCCTCAAGGCGCTGCACTTCGCGCGCTGCATTTCGGCAGACGTGACAGCAGTCATGGTGGAAGTCGATCCTAAGGAGACGCAGCGCGTGCGGGAACGCTGGGAAAGTTGGGGCCACGGCATCCCTCTTGTGGTGCTCGAATCCCCGTATCGCTCTATAATCGGACCCCTCCTCAACTACTTGGACGAGGTGGACAGACGGGACCCGGAGCGCGGCCCAGCTGTCGTCGTCCTGCCAGAGTTCGTGCCAGCGAAGTGGTGGCAGCACTTCCTGCACAACCAGACGGCAGTCCTGCTCAAGACGGTTCTAGTCTACCGGCGCAACCGCTCGGGCAACGCCCGCATCATAGTGGACGTCCCCTTCCACCTTCACCAGTGAAGAACACGGGGGCAGCCGACGGACCGCTGCCCCCGCTTGCTTGGCACGCTACCGGGGTTCGTGGCCGTTCCCCGGCTCCTCGAGTTGCTCTCCCGCTAAAGGCGCCACATAGCACTGGTCGGCCGGCACCTCGTTGCGAATGAAGCGCTCGACCATCTCCCGTGCCACATCATCCGGATACTGCCGCGGCGGGCTTTTCATGAAGTATGCTGATGGCGCCTCGAGGGCCCCGGCGATGCCGCGATCCAGTGCGAGCTTGCAGCAACGCACAGCGTCGATCACCACACCAGCAGAATTCGGGCTATCCCACACCTCAAGTTTCAGCTCCAGGTTTAGTGGGACGCCTCCGAAGGTCGTGCCCTCCATGCGGATATAGCACCACTTGCGGTCCGCAAGCCAGGGAATGTAGTCACTTGGTCCAACGTGAATGTTCTCAGGACCAAGGTCATAATCAAGCTGGCTTGTGACAGCATTGGTCTTAGAGACCTTCTTGCTCTGTAGCCGCTCGCGCTCGAGCATGTTGTAAAAGTCCATGTTGCCACCAAAATTGAGCTGGTAGGTGCGCTCAAGCTTCACCCCGCGCTCGCGGAAAAGCCTCGTCAGCACACGGTGCGTGATCGTTGCGCCAACCTGGCTCTTGATGTCGTCCCCGATGACCGGCAACCCCCGCTCGAGAAAACGCCGCTGCCAGTATGCCTCCCGCGCGATGAACACGGGAATGCAATTCACGAAGCCACACCCGGCATCGAGGATCTGCTCGACATACCATTTGGTTGCCATTTCGCTGCCCACAGGTAGGTAAGAGACGACAACATCAGTCTTCGTCTGCTTCAAGATGCCAACGATGTCGTCCGTCGCGCCAGGAGCCTTGTGGATCTTCTCCTGCAAGTACTTTCCGAGGCCATCGTGCGTCATGCCCCTGTAGACAGGCACGTTGAGGTACGGCACGTCGGCGAAGCGGTAGGTGTTGTTCGGCGGCACCCAGATAGCCTCGGAAAGATCCTTGCCCACCTTATTCGCATCGATATCGAATGCCGCCGTGAACTCGATGTCGCCGACGTGGTACCCGCCGAGGTTGACGTGCATCAGGCCTGGCACAAACTCATCTTCTGGCGCATTGCGGTAGTAATAGACTCCTTGCACCAAGGCTGAGGCACAGTTGCCCACGCCGATGATGGCCACCCTAACCTTGCTCCCCATAGAACCTCCTCTTTCTTCGCATACCACAGTTCAAGAACACCGTGGGCGTCGGTCAGTATCGCCTAAGAAGGCAGAAGGCGCTGCCGCAGATCGCGCAACAAGCTCACCGCGCGCTCGAGCGCTGCAAGGGCATCCTCCACTTGCGCCGCCAATTCAGCCACACGCTGCTCCCGTGAGTCACCCGCAGCCTCCAGCGCGGGCCGCTCCGGCCTCCGCTCCACTGCCGCAAGCCAGATGGCAGGTGACAACCCCGCCGCCGCAGCCAGTGCCTCCAGCTCAGCCAGTGTCGGCTGGACCTCCCCTCTGCGCAAGCCGCGCACCCTCTCCAAAGGAAGCCCAGTTCGGTCGGCGACGGCTGTGTCCCCCAGCCCCCGAGCTTGCAGCTCTTCCCAAGCCGCCGCCAGGCACGCCTTGGCCACAAGCTGATCCATTCTCCCCTCTTGGGGGTTGGGGGCTTGCGCCGCTCGCCTACTCAGGAACCCATAGCACTGCCAGGCCGGCAGCCCGACCCTGCGCGCCAGCGCCAAGAGGCATTCCACGCCGGCTGCAGCCTCACCGCTCTCGATGAGGCGGTATTCGTCCACACTCAAGCCCACAGCCTGCGCTGCCTCAGCGAGCGAGAGCTCGCATGCCCGGCGCAAGGCCCTCAGGCGCGCGGCCGCAATCTTGCGCCAAAGGCGCGTTGCCCTCTTGGCCCTATCCGCTGCACCTAATTCATGCATCTGCTTCCCTGCGCTCCCGACTAAGCCTCCTTGATCTCCACGCTGGCAGAAGCCGTGTCGTAGATCGCGTACGTGCAGCGGCCGAAGCGGCCCATGACCTCCCCAGGGTTGACTGCCAGGCACCTGCCCTCCTGCGCCAGCTCCGCCTGGTGGGAGTGCCCAAAGAAGACAGCCTCAAACTCGCCGCAGCGCGCAAGCCGCCGGCCAATCTCCGGGTAGTGCGTGACGGCCACCTTTCGGCCTTCAAGCTCCAGCTCCGCAAGCACGTTGTAGAGCGCTACGTTGCTGCGCTTAGCCGCCGTCCTGGCAAGAAGCAAAGCATCGCCATCGTTATTGCCCAAGACCACGTGTATTGGCCCGGCGAAGCCTTCCATGATCGCTGCAAGTGTGAACGGCGCACAAAGGTCCCCGCAAACCAGGAACACATCTGGTTGATCCCGACACGCCGATTGCAAAACGCGGTTCAGCGCCCAGATGTTGTCGTGCACGTCCGAGATAACGGCCACCCTCATCGCTTGCCCTCCTGCCCGCAGCCTTCCAGCACCCTTCTGTCAGCGAGGTCCTGGCCAGCTTGCCAAGGCTGCTGCGACCGCCTCCGCGCAGCGCTGTACCGGAGCCACTGCCGCTTCCGCAGCCCAACGCGCCTTCACTTCCACTCCGCCGGCGCTCAGGCTACGCCGGCTGACTGTCACCCGGACTGGCATGCCCAAGAGGTCAGCGTCGTTGAACTTCACCCCAGCACTTGGTTCGGCTCTATCATCGTACAGCACCGCCCACCTTCGGCCTAACTCGCCATAGACCTCCTCGCACGTCTTTGCCACCGCCGCATCGTCGAGGTTCAGGCCCACGACGTGCACCTCACAAGGGGCAACAGCCGGTGGCCAGATAATGCCCTTTGCGTCGTGATGT
>JAPWUW010000298.1 GCA_028275325.1 Anaerolineae bacterium
GGACAGGTACAGTGCCCATCGCAAGGCGGTGCGGCTGCTGCAGCAAGCCCATCCGGACTGGTTTGAAGTGGAGTGGCTGCCGGCATACGCTCCTGAGTTGAACCCAGTGGAGATGGTCTGGAACCACAGCAAGTACGGCGTCCTGGCCGACTTCGTCGCCGGGGACGCGGAGGATCTGCGCGAAGGTACGGCAGCATCGCCGGAGGGCACGGGCCAGCAGCCGTCACTCGTGCGCTCGTTCCTGCGGAGCGCTGCGCTACAATTGTGATCGTTCCTATTACTGGATGAACGTCAAAATCGCGGACTCCGAAGGGAAGAGCGGCCTTCAATCAACCGCAGTAGAGAGGCTTATCCTCTCCTGGCCCACGCATATCTCGCCCAACGAGATGCCTTGCTGTCCGTCGGGCAGCAGAAGCCGGGATCCGTTTTCGGGTCGCCAGAAGCCGAAGCGCACGCTGTAGCAAGCCTTCTCGAGTGTGAACTGGCGCTCGTCAACGTAGAGCTGATGAGGGCGCCAAAGCGAAGTGGCTGGGGTCGGCCGTCGGTCAAGGTTCAGGAAGCCATATTGCTTGCGTTCCTCAGGCAACACCTCCTTGTTGTCCGGTGACGCATGCATCCAGATGACGTAGTCGCCGTCGATGTGCATCAGCGGCACCAGGTACAGGCGAATTATGATTTCGCCATCGGCAACCACAGCCTCATGGCCAAGATAACGCACCACGCCTCCCAGCGTGACGGGCTCGTACCCTGGCACCACGTCAGCCAGAACGGCTTCGTAAGCCCGCGTGATATCGGGATGGAGGCTCATCGAGGTGAGGTCCAGGAGAGCCTGGATCAAGATGCGCCTCTCATCTTGGTTCAGGCTCTCCTCCAGGTTCAGCAGTTGCACTACTCGGCTATAGTGCTGACGGGCCTGGGCGTGCATGCTTAGAAGCCTAAGCACCTGTCCCAAAGTCAGTTGCTCGGCGGCCGCCTGGGCTCTCGGGGTGGAAGCGACGGCCGGCTCATAGGCACAGAGTCGACCCAGGAACAGTCCATGGTTACCCGACTCAGTGAGCAGCCGGCTTCCGCTCTGGCCATGCCATAAGCCGAAGTCCACGTCGTAGCAAGCCGCTCCTACCTCGAACCGGTGCTCATCGACGTATAAGCGGTGGGGCTTCCAGCGAGAGGTTGGCTGAAGAGGAAGGTGGTCAAGGTTGAGGAATCCATGCTGCTTCCTGCCCTCAGGTAATACCTCGACATTATCAGGCTTGGCGTGCAGCCAGACTGTGTAGTCGAGACTAGGGGTCGAAATCGGGACGAAGTATAGGCGGACAATGGCATCCCGGCCCCTGAGCGAGAGCTCATGGCCCAGATACAGGACTGCACCGCCCAGCAGCTGCGGGTCGTAGTTAGGTACGACCGTCTCCAGTGCAGCCTGGTAGGCCAAGCGCAGCTCGGGCTCGTGGGTCAGGGACGCCAAGTTATAAAGCGCCTCGATCAGGATTTCACACTCTGGTGGGGAGAGGGTTTCGCCCTGGCCCACCAACATGAGCACTTCGTGGTAGAGAGCCGCGGCCTCATCAGTAGCTCCCGTGCCCAAGCGGAGCCTTGCTTCCCTCAGCCTGTCGGCCAGTGTCGCCTGCTCCGGGTGCAGAGCCATGGCGCGCTCGAGGAAATCGAGCGCCACCGAGTAGAGGCCCTGAGATTCGTACAGGTCGGCGACCTCGAGGAGCTCCTCTCTGCTCGTGGGCTCGGTGGCCAGTCGCACGTCGACGAAGTCCACGTCGGCCCAGCCGCTATAGGGCTGATAGCTGTCCTTTATGAAGTGCTTCAGGTTGGGGATCAGAGTAACGGCTAGCCAGCGCCAGCCCAAATATGCCTCTCCTGGTTTGGCTACGCCAATGACTACTCGGTTCTCACCCGGCACCGTGAGGCGCTTGGGTATGCGGACCGCTGTCTGTGACGGCTGATCTCCCCCAACCACCAAAGTGCACAGGAGTTTGGGTTTCCACACCCATACGTCGTTGTCGAGCCAGACCTGGACACGCATCTTCGGAAGCTGGAACCGGCCGGCCCAGGCGATGACGACGTCCACGGCACGCTGCGCTGGCAACGAGTACCGCACATTCAGAGGGGAGTTCGGGTCAATCCGCGAACACTCTTTGCTGCACAGGTCGGGCTGTCCCACTCGGACTATCGCTGGGAACACTTCCCCGTCCACACGGTATGCGCCTAGGGGGAGAGCCTGTGGGTGGTCTGGGTCGACTTCACCCGTTACCAGCAACTCCACCTGGTACTGGCTAGGGATGAGCCCAGATGCCAAGGGTACACGGGTTCGATACAGCGCGCCGGGCTGCCAGGTCGAGGCCAGCAATAGACCCACATTCCTCTCAAGAGCGAGATCCTCGGAGGTGAAAAGCAAGGTCCCAAAGTAGTTCTCGCTGGTGGGACTAGCGATGCGCCAGTAGATGTCGATCCATCCAGGGTTTCGACACCAGCCAGCCACTGTGAGCGGTGACGGCCTGAGGGGCTCGGACAGGGACTCACAGCCTGGCGCCATGCCGGCCACGGGCGGATCAGGCTTACGAGGCATGACCAACAATGTAGGGTACATGCTTGACGGTGTCTCGGAAGACGAGATTCTCTTCTCTCCAGCATCCAAGAGTGCGACTTCCAGTCGATACCTTCCAGGGGTTGCACGCGCGGGAAGCACAAGCTCAAATTCGTCGCGAATAACCTCACCAGGTTGCCATAGTGACGTCGGCAGGTTGCCCGAGAACGGCTGCTGTCGCACCTCAACAGCGGCCTCGCCAGTGAGCACATGGATTAGCCTCGTGACCACGGAGTAGTCTTGGCCAACACGGCCTGACGCCCGCCACACGTAGGTCACGGTTACGCGGGTCTGGTTCTCAGGCAAGAGCTCAGGATGAGCATTCAGGTAGCGATGCCACCAACTGGCCTGTGGTGCGGAAGTGACCACAGTGGGCGAGAGCTCGGCGCTGAGCAGCTCGAGTGGTGCGTCAAAACGAACCACGGGAGTCGCACTCGCCTCACGGGCAGGCTGGAACGTGTTCCCGGGCTGAGCTGTCAGATCGAACACGGAGTATGAGCCCATTTGCTCAACCCGGAAATGCTCAAACAGGTACCGTCTCAGTTCCGGCGGGACCTGGGTTCTGGCATCGAGCACGTAGAGCGGTGGGGCTGGCGTCTTGGCCAGTTCTCTTTGCAGGCCCTCGATGTCAGTCACCACCTTGAACTGACGGTCGATGTAGTACCGCATGCGGGGGTAAGGGGGCGCGCTGGAGAAGAGCAGAACCTGGTCCGGTTCTGTAAGCGAGTTCAGCGCTGACCCGACCACGACTTCCTCGACATGGGCAGGCTCGCGCATGTGGAATGTGTGCAGAGACGTCACCGCCTGGGGGATGAAGAAGTACAAGGCCACGGCAGACACCACCGACAGCGATAGCCAGCGCCGTAAGGGAAGCCAGGAGGCGAGCGTACGGATACCCTCGACAGCAGCGAGAGCAAAGAACGGAACGGCACCGTAGTACATGAAGTAGTCATGGATGAAGACGGTATTCTGCAGGAACAGATTGCAAGCCAGCCAGAACACCATAAGGCTCAAGAGTGCAACAGAGAACGCAGAAGGGTGTCGGCGAAGAGCCCGCAGGCCTGCCGCGATCGCGCCGAGTCCGGACAGAAACGCTAGGGTGGGGGTGACACTCCCGGGGAGTCTGTCGGCCATCTGCCTGAGAAG
>JAPWUW010000297.1 GCA_028275325.1 Anaerolineae bacterium
AGGTAGCGGCAGCAAAGTGGGGGCGCTGAAAGGCTCCGGCTCCACAAACCAGGGGGCAAGGAGCCGCATTGTCGGGTGCCGGGAGAGCAAAGGGTCAATCTCCACGCGGTGACCGGGGCCCAGCCGAGCAACCTCCCTTGCCATCACCGTCTCGGCGGTCGAAAAGGCACTCCAGACGGCGAAATCCCTGGCCTGCCTGAGGAAGAAGCCCCTGTAGCCGGCCACCAGCGCCCACAGCCCGCCGCAGAGCAAGAGGAGCCGCACGGGGAGAGAGCCCCTTGCGGCAAAGGCCTCTTGCCAGAGCACGAGCAGCCGCACAAAGGGCAGCGCAGCGATAAGGTACGCCGCTGGGATGGCACCAATGCTGCGCAGCGCCTGCGGAGATTCGAACCGCAGCGTGAGCATTCCCGGCAGAAGCATCCCACCGAGCCAGACAAGCGGCAGAAGGCTTGCCGGGCGACGCCAGCCAGAGAGCGACACGGCCATCCCTAGCAGGAAGAAGGCTGCCGCCGGGCCATCGAGCATGGGGCTACCGGGGAGGTTGTGCCGGCCGTTGCGATCACCCCGGAACTGGAACATCGCCAGGTGATCCCAGACGTTGGCCAGGATATCCTCTCGCGCTTGCCACGGCGTGCGATTGCGCCAGATAACCACATCCTTGGCGCGCCCCCAGAAGGCTTTGGGGTCCTTGTGGAGGGCGAATAGCGCCGGGGTGGCTGCAGTCAGGGCCGCCAACAGGACGATCGCCAACGCGCTCACGAGCTCCGCCAAGCGCAGGTGCCTGCCCAACCAGAGCAAAAAGAGGCTGAGCACCACGACCAGCGGCAGCAACCGCAGCGCATCGTAGGCGAGCAACCCAAGGCCCAGCACGAGGCCAACCAGGAGGAAGCGCCCTCGCTGCGAGCGCCGCACGCCCGACACAAGCAAGTACCAGGCAAGAGCAACGGCTGTGGGCGTGAGAATGGCGTCGAAAGCTATGCGGCTGAAGTTCGTGTGCCAGCGGCTGCAGGCAAGCAGAAAGGCCGCAAGCAAGGCCACAGGCTTCGGCAGCAACTGCCGCGCCAGGAGATAAAAGCAGGGAACAGTTACAATGCCAGGGAAGGAAGCGCTCAGCCGCAGCGCAAGCTCGCTCGGGCCACAAATGGCCAAGAAGATCATGAGGAGGTATTCGTAGAGGGTCCCATAGCGCCCGTAGTAGCCAAGCTTCCCGGGGAAGTACGGCGGGAACTCGTGTCTGTCGAGGGCGTACAGGGCTTCTAGCGCATTGGTGGCCTCGTCGTAGTAGACTCCAGGCGGGAACCAGGAGAGCCTGTGGAGCCGCATGAAAGCGCCCACTGCCACTATCGCCACCAGCGCGCACCACGGCCTTCTCTCCCCTGGCTGCCGGTTGCCGCCCAGGCCCTCGCGCGCCGCCAGCCCAAGAAGCAGGAGCGCGCCAAGGTATGGAGGCCATGCCCACCACGCCCCCTGAGCCCTGCCGAAGAGAAGAAAGCTATCGAAAGCTAGAACGATAGCAGGAACAAGGAACCAGAGGCGCCGCCGCCACCATTGCAACAAGGGCTCTTGCGGAGCAAAGCAAGGCAGAACCGGCTCCTCCCCGCCTGAGCCACTACGCAGGCAAACGATGGCCGCAACCAGGTGCAGGGCCAGGCCGTTCTGGAGCCTCCCAGCACTCACCTCCGACTGGGCAATCAGGCAGAGGCCGAGCCCAAGCAACAGGAAGAGAAGGCGCCGCATCGCCCCAGGCTTGGCCACCTTGCCCTCGCGCGGGCGCTCTTGCGTCAGGGCCTGGGCCGGTCGAAGCGCAGCAGCCGGTTGTTCTGCGTGTCCGTCACCCAGAGCCTGCCCTTCGGATCCAACGCCACGCCTGTCGGCAGGTTCATGCCCGCCGCGTCGGCCCCATAGCGGCCAAAGGTCAAGCGTATCTGCCCCGATTTGTCGAAGACCAGGATGCGGTAACCTTCGGGGTCTGCCGCGTACACGTAGTCCTCGTCTGCAGCAAGGTAGGGCTTGTTGACCAGGGATTGGCCTTCCCAGGAGCGGATCGGCCATTCTGCCTCGTACTCAAAGTGCGAGTTGAAGATAAGGATGCGCCTGTTCCAGGTATCCGCAATGTAGAAGCGCCCTTCCGGGTCAAGGGCGATGCCGACCGGCTCATCAAAGCGATCCCCCTCGTGGAAGGTGCCGTACGCAGCCAGGAAGTGGCCGTCGGCGCTGAAACGCTGCACCCGCTTGTTGCCTGTATCGGTGACGTACACAGTCCCATCGGCCGCCACGACGACATCGCGCGGGCCCCAGAAGCCACCGGGCTGCGCCGCCACGTCCCCGCGCGTATCGGCAAAGTAACCCCACATGCCCTTGAAGTTGCCCTGCGCATCGAACCACTGGATGCGGTGGTTCCAGGTGTCGGCAACGTACACGTCGCCGTTGGGCGCGATGGCGATCCCCCATGGCTCCGTGAACTGGCCTGGCCCCTGGCCCGCTTGGCCCCAGCCAAAAAGGTACTGCCCCTGCTCGTCCAGCACCTGAATGCGGGCGTTGCCGCTGTCGACGACATACACCCGCCCATCCGGCGCCACCGCAAGGCCACGGGGGCTCACGAACTGGCCAGGCCCTTTCCCCACCTGCCCCACCACCAGGCTCGCCGGTCGCTCCTGCCAGACCTCCTGATACGGGTCGCGAGGCATCTCGCTCGGGATGGCCATCGTCACGCCGAGGTCCCACATCTGGTTCAGGATGTCCTTGCGCACGTAGAGGGCAAAGCGGTTCTGATACGGCCAGGCGGAATAAGGAATTGGGTAGCGACGGTAAAACCAGATAGTGAGCCACTTGCGCAGCCGCTGCCCATCGCGCAGCACTTGCCAGATGCGCCCGGGAGTGAGCCCCTTGTAATCCTCAATCGGCCACCAGACGAGCCGGTAGGTGAAGCGGTAGTACCGATCCCCCAGGAATGGCTTGGCCTTGGCCTCGTTATCGTCGTTCACGAAGACGACGGGTGCCTCCATGGCCGCTTTCGTTGGCTCACTGCCGTAGAAGATGCGGTTGGGATAATCCTTGAAGTACCACTCCAGCGGCCACACATCTTCCTGGTCGTAAGAGAAGACGAGCTCCTTATCCCCTGCCACGCGCCGGGAGATTTCCTCCAGCTGGCGCATCACAACCTTGATATCCGGGGAGCCATGCGCATAGACGAGAAACTCGTTCACGTAATCGTAGTTCACGTAACTTGCCGCCCAAGCAAAGCGCACCGTGAACAAGCTGAGCATGACGAGCAATACAGCCCTCGCGCTGTTGAGAATCCCTGCCCGCCCAAGGCGCTTGCCTTGCCCCCACAGCAACCACAGAAGCACGATTGCCGCCCCGGCTGAGAGCAACCAGCGGCCTGTGGCCTCCAGCTCCCGCAGGGCAAGCCCACGAAACGGCCGCACCAGCAAGAGAAGAGCGATAGCGATGAGGAGCAGGAAAAGGTACAGGCACGAGAGCAGCCCCCCAGCCCCGAGCCACGCCCGCCAATCCTCCCGCTCCAGCCAGCGGCCAATGAGCTGCGCGGCCACAAGCAGAAGCGGCAGCGCAAGGTGCACGAGGAGCCAGGGCATCTTCTCCCCTGCCCAGCTGTAAATTACAAGGGCAAGCAACGACCAGTAGACCAGGAACGCGAGCCAGTAAGGCTCCCCATAGCGCGTGCCCAGGCGCCGGCGCAGGGCGCGCAGCAGCAAGTATGCCACTCCCGGCAGCCCGA
>JAPWUW010000299.1 GCA_028275325.1 Anaerolineae bacterium
GGATTGTGCATAACCCCCCGCGGCCGTTGCGGCGCGATCTCGACAACCTTCCCTGGCCCGCGTACCATCTTTTCGCCATTGAGCGGTACACCAACCTGCAGCCCCTCACCGATGGATTGCAGAAAGGGGCCAGGGCCTACACGCTGCTCACCTCGCGCGGCTGCCCCTATCAGTGCATTTACTGCTCCAAGCCAATCACTGGCAACACCTGGCGGCCAAGAGATCCGCGCAAGGTTGTGGAGGAGTGGGGCTACCTTGTGCGGGAGATGCGCGCCACTGAGATAGGCGTGACCGACGATGTGTGGAACCTCGACCTCGAGCGCGCAAAGGAGATCTGCCGCCTTCTCATCAAGGAAGGCCTCAACACCGTTCCATGGGTGACGATCCACGGCATGCGCGTGGACCACACGGATGCCGAGCTTTTCCGGCTCATGAAACAGGCCGGGTGCAAGAGAGTTGGCTTTGGCGTGGAAAGTGGCAATCAGCGCATCCTCGATAGCATCAAGAAGCGTCAGCGGCTGGAGGATGTGCGCGCTGCCTTTGCCAACGCCAAGGCGGCGGGGCTGCAGACGATGGGCTTCTTCATATTCGGCCTGCCGGGCGAAACAGAGGAGACGATGGAAGATACCATCCGCCTGGCTTTGGAGCTGGACCCGGACCTGGCCAACTTCATGATTGCCGACCCGCTCCCTGGGACGGAGCTTTATGCAATGGTCGAAAGGGAAGGGCGCTTCCTGATCCGCGGCTATGAGGATCTGGCTATTCATGGGGAGCGAGCCCGCTTTGAGATCGGAGAGCTCACGGCGGAGCTTGTGGAGCGCAAGTGGCACGAGGCGTACCGGCGCTTCTACTTCCGGCCCAAGCGCATCTGGAAAAGGGCTACTGCCTGGGATACATGGCGCCGGCTGCCGACGCACCTGGCCAACTTTGCGCGGTTCTTCCTCGGGGCGTGAGGGCGACTTCACGTCCTGCAGCTGCGCTGATCTGCTGGGAGTGATCTTGCGTGAGCCTGAACGCGAACCCCTTCTTGGATCCGGCACTGGCCCGCGGGTACGAGGAGTGGTACGAGACGGCCGGCAGGCGGGCCGATCGGCAAGAGAAAGCAATCCTGCGCTGGGCGCTGGGATATTTCCCGGGCGCACGCTCCATCCTGGAGGTTGGTTGTGGCACCGGGCACTTTACCCGCTGGTTTGCGGAACAAGGCTTTGAGGCCGTCGGCGCGGATATTTCCATGCCCATGCTCAGGGAGGCGATCGAGAGAGGTAGCGGCCGTTACGTCCTTGCTGATGCGGCCGCGCTCCCCTTTGCGGCCGGCTCGTTTGACCTCGTTGCTTTCGTGACGGCCCTTGAGTTCATCCCTGACGTGGAAACGGCCTTGCGTGAGGCGGCAAGGTTGGCACGGCGTGGGCTTGTCCTGGGCGTGCTGAACGCCGCGAGCCTACTTGGCTGGCGGCGCAAGCGCTCGGGGTTGCCGCTATGGCGGGTGGCGCGCTTCTTCCGCGTTGACGAGCTCGAAGTGCTGCTCGGCCGGAGC
Organism: Anaerolineae bacterium; assembly: GCA_028275325.1. Lineage (GTDB taxonomy): Bacteria > Chloroflexota > Anaerolineae > DRVO01 > DRVO01 > JAPWUW01. Next base: position 1,535 of record JAPWUW010000299.1, read on the forward strand.
CTCGGCAGGCGGCTTGCTCGCGTGGCCTGGCGCACGACGCTTTGGCCTTTCTACAGAGGTGCCCTGCCGTTTCCCTGGGGAGGCTTCATCGCCATGGTCGCCATTCTGCGCTAGGGTTGTTCCGGGTGGCCTTTCTTGCCGGAAACGTGGCTGCCCCTTGCGGGGAGGGTCAGCTATGGCAGGAGCACTTTGACCGCGCTAAAGCCCGTCTCCTATAATGGGCACGAGCAGTGTAGGGTCGCCTAGTTCACCTTGGGGGCGAAGTGGCGCTCAGAGATACATTGCAGGCAGATCTCCAGCAGGCGATGCGCGCTGGGGATGTAGTGCAGCGCGAGATGTTGCGCATGTTGCTCACCGCCTTGCGCAACGAGGAAGTCGCTCGCCGAGGCCAACTGACCCCCGAGGAGGAGCAGGCGGTCTTACGGCGCGAGATCAAAAGGCGGGAGGAGGCGCTCCCGCTCTTTCGGCAGGGAAAGCGGGAGGATCTCGTTGCCAAAGCTGAGGCGGAGATCGCCGTAATACGCAGCTACCTCCCCGAGGAACTGGACGAGCAGGCGCTCGTGGAGTTGGCGCAAGCGGCCATCCGTGAGGTGGGGGCAAAGGATGTGCGCCAGATGGGCCAGGTGATGAAAGTGCTCATGCCCAGGGTTCAGGGCCGTGCGGATGGCAGTGTTGTGAGCCAAGTTGTACGCCGCCTGCTCGCCGGCAAGTAGCCACGGACGAAGGTGGCCTTTTCCCTCACACGCGATCCCCATACTTTGGCGCAGCGAGAGCTGCCCGGCCGGGAGCAAGCGCTTGTCATCGGCCTTTTCCTCCTGGGCGCTCTGCTCATTGGGGCGGTGCTGCTCGTGGACCCGCGGCCAGCGGTGACCCCCAGCCTTGCCGTCGGCGATATCAGCCCAAGGGACATTATCTGCCCCCGGAGCCTCACTTACGTGAGCGCCGTGCTCACCGAGAGGGCACGGCAGGCGGCCGAGGCTCAAGTGGGCACGGTGTACGACGCCCCTGATCTCAGTGTGGGGCGCAGGCAGGTGAACATGGCGCGCCAGCTCCTGGACCGCATGCGCTCGATCCGCTCCGATGAGCATATGGACGCTTCCAAGAAAGCGGAAGCGATGGGCGCACTGGAGGAGCTCAGCCTGAGCGAGGCAACGGTTGGGTTGATCTTGAGTTTCAGCGAGGACCAGTGGCTTGCCATCGAGCATGAGGTCGTGCGCGTCGTCGATCAGGCGATGCGCATGGTGATCCGCGAGGTGGATCTGCCAGAAGCCCGCCGTAGGGTGCCGACGCTTCTCTCGTTTGACCTGAGCGATGAGCAGGTGCAGGTCGTGGTCGATATCGCAAGCGACCTCGTGCAGCCTAACACCTTTGCCAACGAGGCCCGGACGCTAGAGGCGCGCGCTAAGGCGCGCGAGCAGGTGCAACCCGTCTCGATTAGCTGGGAAGCCGGGCAAGTGGTGGTGCGCGCCGGGGACCGCATCACGGAGTTGCAGGCCGAGGCCCTGCAACAACTTGGCCTTCTGGAGCCAAGGCACGAATGGCCAAGGGACACGGCGAGGGTGGTGGCCCTCATGCTGCTTGGGGTCCTGCTTGCGCAATATGTCCTGGTGCGGGAGCCAGAGCTTGGCGAGAATTGGCGGCGGCTGGCGCTTGTGCCGGGGCTTGGCTTGATTTTCGCTGGAGTGGCGAGGGCCACGATGCCCGGCCATGTGCTCCTGCCGTACGTGTTCCCGGCAGCCGCTTTGCCGATGCTCGTGGCGGCTCTGGCAAGCCCGGGGTTGGCCGTGCCTGTGGCCCTGCTGCCGGCAGTGTTCCCCATCTACCTTGCCCAGGGAGCACAGCTTGAGCTGTGCGCATATGGGCTACTCGGGGGCATGGTCGGGGCTCTGGCGCTCAGCCAGGTGCACCGCCTGACGAGCTTCTTGCGGGCGGGGATAGCTGTGGCTCTGGTGAACCTCACCGTGGTCCTGTGTGGCAGCGCGGCTTCGGGCACAAGGGACACCCCAGGCATGATCAGCCTGGCGGCCGCGGCCCTGCTCAATGGCGGGGCCTGCGGTGCCATCACCTTCTTCGGGTACATGGCAGCCAGCAGCGTGAGCGGCGGTGTGACCTCGCTGCAGCTTCTGGAGCTGGGCCGCCCTACGCAGCCCCTCTTGCGGGAGCTGCTCCTCAAGGCGCCAGGGACCTACCATCACAGCG
>JAPWUW010000300.1 GCA_028275325.1 Anaerolineae bacterium
GAGTGTGTAGGTGCCTGGTCCTACTACACCCAGATTGCGCCCTTCTGCTACAAGGATCGCTTGAGTGCCGGGTTCTACAATAAGCTGTTTTCGAAGGAATCCCGGCACATCATCTACATCCACCCGGACGGCGAAGTCCTCCGGAGATCGTTTCCAGCGGTGCGATTCCATCGCCGGCTCTTGCCAGTCTCCCACCGGCTTTCCGCATTCTGCACAGAACCGAGCGTCTGAAGGCAGGAGCGCTCCACAGAAACCGCAACGTATCTTGCCCCCGCCGACCGCTTGCCCACACGAAGGGCAAAAGCGACTTTCTGGAAGTAAGTCAGCACCACAGTGCGGACATGTTTCGCTTCGCCGAAACAGCTTCATTAGGTCACCTCCTACGAATGGAAAATCCCATTTGCGATTGTTGGTCGTAACCATTCCGAAATGGTGGCGCACATGCCACGTGCTAGCTCATCCTCATTGACAAAGACCTGTTCTCAGCGTGTATCAGGTTTCTGAAATTCTCCAGCGGCTCCGCAATATGGGCAGGGTTCGCCGGCCTTAATGCGATGGCCACACCGGAGACAGTATACAGCCTTCGGACGACGCCGCGCAAGGGCCAGGCTCAACAGGAGAAGAAGGAGCAATATAGCGCCTCCCCCTATCCACCAAAGCCAGGGTATGGTCTCGGTCAAGGCCTTCCACTCTATGGCAATGAGAAAGGCGAGGGGGAAGAATATCGCCAGAGATGGCGCAGCAAAGGCGCGGTGTTGTTGGCCATCTTCTATTGTGGGAAAAGTGGGCCGCTGGATTTTTTTCTCAAACATGTTCTGGCCTCCGTGCCATATGGGCATGCTGACGAGTATCTGTTATGCTCTGCATCCCTCTGGGGCTGACAACCCCCGCTTGTCTTGAACTGTGCACGTCAGGTGCCATCGGCCTTTTCGCCCTGTCACTCTCCTCATGGTAATACTCCCCACAGCCACACGGTGCCATCGCCCGACCCCGAGGCCAGGAGCCGGCCGTCGGAGGAGAAGGCCACGCTGTGCACTATGTAAATATGTCCCTCCAGTTTGCGTACCATCTGACTACTGGACACATCCCATAGCCACACGGTGTTATCGGATGAGCCCGAGGCCAGGAGGTGGCCGTCGGGGGAGAAGGCCACACTGTATACCGTGCCTCCATGCCCCGCCAGCTTGCGTAGCTCTCTGCCGGTGACTATTTCCCACAGCCGCATGGTGCCATCGCCCGACCCCGAGGCCAGGAGCCGGCCGTCAGGGGAGAAGGCCACGCTGTATACCGTGGCAGCATGTTCCCTTAGTTTGCGCAACAGTTTTCCGTTAGCCACATCCCACAGCCGTACGATGCCATCGTCTGATCCCGAGGCCAGGAGGCGGCCGTCGGGCGAGAAGGCCACGCTGTATATCCGGCCAATGGACTCAAACAGTTCATCCCAAAAACCCTGTGTCAGTTTGCGCACTTGCTTTCCACTGGCTCGGTCCCACAGCCGCACTGTCTTATCTTCCGACCCCGAGGCCAGGAGGATGCCGTCTGGGGAGAAGGCCACGCTACGCACCGTGCCGGCATGCCCTTCCAGCTTGCGCAGCTCCTGGCCGGTGGCCACGTCCCACAGCCGCACGGTGTTATCGCCTGAGCTCGATGCCAGGAGGTGCCCATCGGGGGAAAAGACCACGCTGTTCACCGTGCCTCCATGCCCCTTCAGCTTGCGTAGCTCCTTGCTAGTGGCTACGTCCCATAGCCGCACCGTGCTACCCGATCCCGAGGCCAGGAGGCTCCCGTCGGGGGAGAAGGCCACGCTGTATACCATGCCGTCATGCCCCTCCAACTTGCGCAGCTCCTGGCCGGTGGCCACGTCCCACAGCCGCACGGTACCATCGAGTGACCCCGAGGCCAGGAGGCGGCCGTCGGGCGAGAAAGTTACGCTGAACACTGCGGCAGTATGTCCCTCCAGTTTGCGAAGTTGCTTCCCGCCGGTGACATCCCACAGTCGTATGGTCTCATCGAGTGAGCCCGAGGCTAGAAGATGGCCGTCAGGCGAGAAAGTTACGCTATACACCGTGGCAGTATGTCCCTTCAGTTTGCACAGCTGCCCACCGTTGGTTGGGTCCCACAGTCGTACCGTGTGATCAGATGAGCATGAGGCCAGGAGGCTCCCGTCGGGGGAGAAGGCCACGCCGTTCACCATGAAACCATGTCTATCCAGCTTGCGGAGCTCTTTGCCGGTGGCCACGTCCCACAGCCGCACGGTGCCACCTGAGCCCGAGGCCAGGAGGAGGCCATCGGGGGAGAAGGCCACGCTGTTCACCGCGCTCCTGCATCCCAGCTTGCGCAGCTCCTGGCCGGTGGCCACGTCCCACAGCCGCACGGTACCATCGTTCGACCCCGAGGCCAGGAGGATGCCGTCTGGGGAGAAAGCTATGCTGTTCACCGCGCTCCTGCACCCTAGCTTGCGCAGCTCCTGGCCGGTGGTCACGTCCCACAGCCGCACTGTCTTATCTTCCGATCCCGAGGCCAGGAGCCGGCCGTCGGGGGAGAAAGCCACGCTGTGCACCGCCGTACTGGGCCAGATGTGGCAGGTGATGTGGAAGGTGTGGGCATCGTAAAGGACAATGGAACCCGCGAAGGCAATGGCCAGGCGTTCACCATCGGGGGACCAGGCCAGGGCTCTTGGGCTCCCGGTGCCCCAACGGGCCAGGGGTTCCAGGCGGTTGGCGTTCTGGGGGGAGATGGGGGGTAAATGGGGCAGGGCGGCGGCCAGGATGCTGGCCCGCAGTTCTATGATGCGGGGGTCCCCAGGGGTTCTGGCTTCCAAGGTTTTGAGTTCCTGGAGGGCGCCGAAGGGGTCTTGTGGGGCGATGGCAAGGATGTGGGCATGCATCCGCTCGCATTCTTCCTGCTGGGCCTGGAACGCCTGCTGGGCCTGCTGGCGCAGTTCCTCCAGGCCAGGGTAATCGGGCCACTCCCGTTCCATCTGGGAGAGCAGGGACAGGGCGAAAGAAGGGTTGTGTGGGAGGGCATTTTCTGCCTCTGCGAAGACCGGGGCCCACCGCTTTTCCCGCTGTCGCAGGGCTTGCTGGCGCAGGTCGTGGAGGCCGGGATAGTCGGGCTGCACCTGCTCGATCTGGGCCAGGAGTTCCAGGGCGCGATTGGGGTTGCCTGGCAGCGCCTCTTGGGCCTGGGAGAATAACCCGGCCAGGCGCTGTTGTTGCTGGAGGGTGGACTGGGCTTGTTGGCGCAGGTCGTGGAGGCCGGGGTAGTCGGGCTGCTCCTGCTCGATCTGGGCCAGGAGTTCCAGGGCGCGATTGGGGTTCTCCTGCAGAGCACCCTGCGCCTCGGCGAACAGTGCGGCCAGCCGCTGTTCCAACTGATGGAGTGCCTGCTGGCGCAGGTCCTGGAGGCCGGGGTATTCAGGGTCTTCCTGAGAGATTTGTTGCAAAAGGGCCCAGGTGTGGCTGGGGTCGTCTTGCAGGGATCTTTCCGCCTCGGCGAACAGCTTGGCCAGGCGCCGTTCCCGCTCTCGCAGGGTGGACTGGGCTTGTTGGCGCAGGTCGTGGAGGCCGGGGTAGTCGGGCTGCACCTGCTCGATCTGGGCCAGGAGTTCCAGGGCGCGATTGGGGTTCTCCTGCAGAGCACCCTGCGCCTCGGCGAACAGTGCGGCCAGCCGCTGTTCCAACTGATGGAGTGCCTGCTGGCGCAGGTCCTG
>JAPWUW010000301.1 GCA_028275325.1 Anaerolineae bacterium
TCATCATTCGCAGTGGCTCGTGCGGCTGCGGCCCGGAGATGAGCGAATCCCCTAGGGCAACCACACAATCCTCATCATCGGCAAACTCGGCCGCAAGCGCCACAGCATCGCCAAGCCCGCGCGGGCTACTTTGGCTCGTGTAGAAAAAGCGAGATTTGCTCTGCAGGTCCGTGAGCTCAGCCAGCAGCGCTTCGTTTCCCGCCTGCTCCAGGCTGGAGAGAAGAAACGGATCTGGGTCGAAGTGGTCCTCAATGGCCCGCTTGCGCCGCCCAGTGACCAGCAGGATTTGGTTGATCCCTGCCTCCTGCAATTCCTCGACCACATACTGCACCGCCGGCTTCCTTGCCACCGGCAGCATCTCCTTTGGCTGCGATTTCGTTGCCGGCAGCATACGGGTGCCAAGGCCGGCAGCCGGCACGATGCCCTTGTGAATGGGCTTTGTCATGGTCTGCTCCTCAATCGACTGGAGAGCTCAGTGCAGCGGCTTCAGGCTGCCTTTATGACATATTGGCCGCCCGCCCGCAAGTGCAAATGGCCAGCCAGGACAAGCCGTGGCCAGAGAGCTACAGGGGATGTATGCCCCCAAGCTGCAGCCCCAGCATGGCCAGCAATTCCTCCACCCGCGCGCGATCCTGCCAGGGGAAGCGCAGCGCCAGGCCGCAGTCGCTGGAGAACTGTCTGGGCGTGGGTATGAGCTTTACCTCCACTCCACTCTCCACCAGCGCCTTTTCGGCCCGCAATGCGCTTGAGGTCGTGTAGAAGAGCACAACTCCATAGCCGCTCATGAGCGCACCACCTCAGCCACAGCTGCCACTGCTTCCCGGATCTGGCTCAGGCTCACCATGGGCCCCGGGGCAAAACGCACCGTGCCCTGAGGGAACGTGCCTAGCGTGCTGTGCGCAGCCGGCGCACAATGCAGGCCAACCCGGCACAGAACCCCATGCTCTTCATCGAGCCTCAGCCCAAGCTCCGAAACCGTGCGCCCTTCCACCGTAAAGGAGACAACAGCTAGCCTTCGTGCCGGATCCATGGGCCCGTACAGCCGCACCCCAGGAATGCAGTTCAGGCCCTCCAGCAGCTCCCTGCACAACTCCTGCTCGTGAGCCTGCAGTTCCTCAATGCCTCGCTCCTGCACCCAGGCGATGCCGGCTCCCAGCCCAGCAATGCCAACCCCGTTGGGCGTTCCGCTCTCCAGCTTGTCGGGCAGATCCTCAGGCTGCTCCTGCCACTCCGAGCGGCTCCCCGTTCCGCCTGCCACAAGTGGTTCTATTTGGCCCGGGTCAACGGAGGGCGAGAGCACCAAACCTCCCGTGCCAGGCGGCCCCATCAAGCTTTTGTGCCCCGTGAAGGCCAAGAAGTCCACGCCAAGCCTCCCCATGTCGAGCGGCACAGCACCCGCCGTCTGCGCCGCGTCGAGGAGCACGAGCGCCCCTTGCGAATGCGCGAGCGCCGCCACCTCTGCCACGGGAGCAATGGTGCCCACCACATTGCTCCCGTGGCAGAGCACAACAAGCTTCGTTTCCGGCCGAATGGCCAGCGCGACGAGGTCCGGCTCGAGCGTGCCATCTGGAGCGCAGGGCACCACCGAAAGGGCAACGCCTTTTCTCTCCAGCGCCCGCAACGGCCGCATCACTGCATTGTGCTCCATGCCAGTTGTGACGACGTGATCGCCAGGCTGCAAGAGCCCGCGCAAGACGATGTTGATGGCATGTGTTGCATTTGGCGTGAAAATGACGCGCAGCGGATCCGGAACGCCGAAAAACGCTGCCACTTGCTCGCGCACGCCGTACACGATGCGGCCAGCAGCCACCGAAAGGCGATGGCCGGAGCGCCCAGGGTTACCGCCTGCGCGCTCCAAGTATCCGGCCATCGCCGCCACGACGGAAGCTGGCTTGGGCCAGGATGTAGCTGCGTGATCCAGGTAGATTACTTGGTCAGCCGTAGCCGAAACTCCCCTGTGGGCAGTGCCTCCACGGCAACGCACCAGCCAGCCCTCTGCGCCATGCGCGAGACGTTATCGCGCGACGTGCCGGTGTCAACGATCACCTCTATTGGGCCAGAAGGGCACTCCGCCATAGCATTGCGGGTAAGCAGGACCGGCTGCGGGCAAGATAGCCCGCGCGCATCGACAACTTTGGGTTCTTCAGGCATGTTCCTCCTCCAGAACCTCCCGCGGGGAACGCTGAGGCCGCTGTGGCCGCCTCTCCCTCATGGTGAGACCAATCAGAATGCAGACCGCAAGGCCGAAAACGGTAATAATGGGGCCATATGGCGCTGGGCCAGCTGGCGAGCTGGCTGCGTTGAAGTTGTGGGCGAATGCCGCGCCAAGAATGAGGCCCAACACGAAGAGCCCGGCATCGGCATCGCCCTCCCCAGAAAGGAAGAACTCGCGTCCTGGGCAGCCACCAGCCAGCGTGTAAGCAAGCCCCGCCAGGGCCATGCCAGCAAAGTTCCAAAGGTGATTGGCGTGAGCGATAGGTTGGCCTACCACGCCCAGGCGAAATTGCCCCAATAGCAAGTTCACAGCAGAGGCCGTCACTATCAGGGCCAGCACTCCGCTCAGCAAATGTGGATCTCGCAGCAGGATGAAATCCCGCAAAGCCCCCACGGTACAGAACCTGCTGCGCTGCGCTACAAACCCGATGACAAGGCCGGCAGCAAGCGAGGCCGCAATTGGCGCATGCTGAGAGCCTGGCCCAGACTGGGAGAAGAAAATTGGTCCCGTCGGCGCCCCCTCAGCCGTCCGGCCGAACTGCGGGGCAGCAAGAAGAAGCACAAGGATCCCGACAGCAATCGCCGGCATAGTGATCCCCACCGCAAACGGAGTGGTGTAACTGCGCCCCAGGCTGTAACCCTGGCGCAAGAACGCAAGCCCGAGCGCCACACCAGCAATGAGGCCGGCTATTCCCGGCACAGCGGTGAGGTCACCACCAGCCAGACGCAGGTAGGCCCGCCATGGGCACCCCAGAAACACCATTGCCCCCATTGCCGCGAACATGCCGAGCAGCAGGCGGATAAGCGGTGCCGAGCCGCCACGAGGCCGAAACTCCCGGAAAAGCAATGCCGCAAGAAAAGAACCCAAGATGAAGCCCGGCAGCTCTGGCCTGAGGTACTGCACCGGCGCCGCCCGGTGCAGGCCAAGCGCACCGGCAATGTCGCGGCTGAAGCAGGCCACACAGATGCCCATATTGCCGGGGTTGCCAAGCTTGACGAGCACCGGTGCCAGAAGCCCCACAATGCACCCCGTGATGATCGGGCCCCAACGAGATGAGAGAAGCTTAGCGAATGCGGACATAAGACATCCTCCCTGAGAGTATCGCCTCGAGCACCAGCGGCCACCCCCAGGAAGGACACCTCTGCAAGAAGGAGCTATTGCCACCCTCGGGGAGCCACCGTTGCTCGGTGCCGGCCATTAGCTCGAATGCAGCACCTGCATCCCGGCGCCGATTCTCAGTTCCTCAGAGCCACCAAAAGCATACGGCTGCGCTCCCCAGATTTGGTCGAAGATAAAAGTATTCCTGACCACCCAGATTATCTGCAGGCTCACCAGCGCCTGCAAGCAGCAATGTGCCCCCATGTAGCCTTGCCCGCAGGGGCCAGAGCACCTTAGAATGTGGCCACTAGCAGGAGCAAGAACGCTTGGCAAGGGTCGCCCTTAGCGAGCTACGGCACAGGATTGGAGAAGCCATCGAGCAGCGGCGCTTCGA
>JAPWUW010000302.1 GCA_028275325.1 Anaerolineae bacterium
AGGAGATCTTGTACAAGCTCTTGCTCGTTGACCCAAACGAGGAGACAAGGGAGGCCGTCGGCTTCGCTGTCAAAAGCTGCGGTCACCGCCTTTGGGCCTGCCCGAGCCCAGAACAAGCGCGTCCTCTGCTGCAGGCACTGCGCTTTGATGCTTTGCTCCTCTGCGATTGGCGTTCAGGTACCGGCTATAGCCTCAGTCGCCGGCTTCGCGGGGCGGCCCGCGGGATTCCCACCATCCTCGTGACCAATCGGCCGGCACCCCAGGTCGCCCAGGGCATCGCTGTCACTATTGCCTTCGGGGAGGCTTTCGCGGAACAACTGCGCCGCGCACTGGAGCAAGTGATCCAACAAGGGGAGCTCATCCAGTATGCAGGGGTCACACTGGACCTACGGCAGCGTGTGCTCTTTGCTGGCAGCTTGCAGGTGAAACTCTCACCACTAGAGGCACGGTTGGTAAAGATACTGCTCGAGGCACAGGGGAACTTCGTGCCCAGCCGCACGCTTGCCCTAGCCATCTGGCCAGAGAGCCTGGAAGACCGCCGCCCTCTCTACACGCACATGAGCTGGCTCCGGCGCAAGCTCGCTCTCTTCCCTCCAGCCAGGCTCGAGGCAGCACGGGGGCTCGGCTACCGGCTCAAGCTGTCGCAGCCGCAGGCCGGGCAGAGCGAGCTGGCCTCCTGATCACCAGAACGACCTTGCCCTGAATCTCAATTGCGGAAGCCGACACGTATATAGGGCTCATCATAGGGTTAGCCGGTTGCAGCCTGACCCTTTCCCCCTCGCGGTAAATCCGCTTGAGGGTCGTCTCCTTCTCTTCTTTCAGCCAGACGGCAACGAGGTCGCCGTTGTCGGCGTGCTGCTGGTGCTTGAGCACGACAATATCCCCATCGTAAATGAGGGCATCGATCATTGAATCGCCCCGCACTTCCAGGGCATACACGCCGTCCCCCTCCGGCAGCAACTCTCTCGTCAGCGCAATGGTCTCATCGGCTGTGCTCATCGACTGGCCATCGGGTACAGGCAAAGGAGCACCAGCTGCGATACGGCCAAGGACCGGCACATGGATCACGCGTTGCTCCAGTTGCATCTGCCTGGCCCTCGATAGCCGAATGCCGCGCGAGATCTCACGGCGACGCTCCAGGTAGCCCTGCTCCTCCAGCTTGCGCAGGTTGTAGCTCACGACCGATGTCGAGGATATCCCGGTGGCCTTGCAGAGCTCGCGCACAGTCGGCGGAAAGCCTCGAGTGCGCAAAGATTCCTCAATCGCCCTGAGCAGGAGTTCCTGCTTCGGAGTGAGTGGCATAGACCTCTCCTTACCAACGCTGCTTGATGGGATACTACCAGAACATAGGTTCTAGGGCAAATGCGAGTTTCCATTGACAGAGCCTGATACTCCTTGGTCCGGTACTGGCACCAAAGGTGCAACCCTCTGGGGGCGCCAGGCATGTAGGGCCAAGCCAATGAGTTGCACCGAGGAGAGAAGCGCATGAGAAGAGCAGGCTTTGTAGGGGCAGTGCTTCTTGGCAGCGTCCTGATAGTGGGTGGCCTGCTGCTTGTGCTGACGCGCGAGACCCGTCGAGAGCTTGGCGCTCCAGGAGATGCCCAATGGCACAGAGTCCACATCCTTGGCGATGCATCAACTGCCCCCAGTGCGCTGGCAAGCCAGCTGTACCTGCCGCTTGTGTACCAGGCAGGAGAGGCCGTGCCCACGCCGAAAGCGACGAGAACCGGAGGCCAGGTGCCACTCCCCGCGGCGATATTGGATGTGGACGTGAGCTCAACGCTTGCCCTACAACAGCAGTCGGCAGAGGGATACACCCTCCTAATCGAAGGAGAGGTGCGCAATGACAATCCCGTGCCTGTCACAGCGGTGCGCATCCTGGCGGAAGCCCTGGGAGCGCAGGGTTCTTGTGGCCGCGGCGCACTGGCACCGCTTGGCCAGCAGGAGGCCGTTCTCCTGCCAGGCGAGAAGTGGCCCTTTTCCGGCACACTTTACGCCAGCTGCCCGGCCCAGTTCGTCCGCTGCTCCGCCACAGCCATTCAGGCTGCCCGTGCCGCTGTGCGGCTGCAGCCCACCGGGTGCGCCGTAGGCGTGAGCACAAGGGGCAACTGGCAGCTCACCTGCAGGCTCACTAACAACAGCCCGCAGGCAATCCGCTACCCGCGGGCCGTCGTCACGCTGTATGGCCCGGAGGGCTCGTACGTGGCTGCTGGCCTCGCCTACGCCAGCATCGCGCAACTTGTGCCCGGCGGGAGCGCCAATGTAGTGGTCGAGATAGAGCGGGCCCGCTCGTTTGGCTGGGCCTCGTATGTCGTGATCGGCACAGGGGAGTTATAATTCTCTCTAGAAAGGGTTTCTGGAGGCTGGGGCTTGAAGGGGCCAAAATCATCCTACATTCTTGCTGCTGTTTCGGTGCTTGCCGCCCTATGGGCCACATTTGGGCTGGTCTCTGAGTACTTCGGCTTGCTGGAAAACGGGGTTGGCCTGCTCATTGGGCTGGTGCTGGGGTTCGCTCTGGCGCAAACTTACCTCGTACCGAAGCAGCAAATGCAGTGGGAGAGAATTCGCTTGCGGCTCAAGTATGGCAATACAAGCCGCTACCGGGAGCTTGCACCGCCCGATGAGGAAGAGAAGGCAGGCGGTTGGGCTGCATTCTTCTCTCCACGCACCTGGAACACCGTGAATATCGTGCTGGGGTTTGGCCTTCTCATCATGCTCTTTGCCTTTGGGGTTGCCAACCTCCTCACAGCTCTCATGGGTGTCGTCGCCATGGTCAACTGCCGGCTGGCGCTTGTGAACTACAAGGCGGTCAAACGCATCCAAGCCGACAGAGAGGCAAGCAAGGGCGGCCCCAAGCCAGCTTAGCGGCAGGCCCAGAGCTGCTACTCCCACTCGATCGTGGCTGGCGGCTTGCTGGTGACGTCGTAGACGACGCGGTTAACCCCCGGCACCTCGTTCACAATGCGAGCGCTTGCACGTGCCAAGACCTCATGCGGGAGCCGGGCCCAATCGGCCGTCATGAAGTCCTCAGTGGTGACAGCCCTTAGCGCGACAACCGCGCCATACGTGCGGCTATCGCCCATGACCCCAACGGAGCACTCGGGCAGCAGCACCGCAAAGGCTTGCGCCACCTGCCGGTAGAGACCCGCCCTGCGGATCTCTTCCAGGAAGATGGCATCCGCCTTCCTCACCAGAGCGACCTTTTCCTTCGTCACCTCCCCTATGACCCGCACGGCCAGCCCAGGCCCAGGGAACGGGTGTCGCCACACGATCTCGGGCGGCAGCCCTAGCTCAAGCCCTATCTCGCGCACCTCGTCCTTGAAAAGGTAGCGCAGCGGCTCGACCAGCTCAAGCTGCATGTCCTCGGGCAGGCCACCAACGTTGTGGTGCGTCTTTATCTTGGCGGCTGCAGCGCGCTCTCGAGCCCTGCTTTCAATGACATCCGGGTAAAGGGTGCCCTGCCCAAGGTAGCGGATGTCACCAAGCTTGCGGGCTTCGCGCTCAAAGATGCGGATGAAGTTCTCGCCAATAATGCGCCGCTTTTCCTCCGGGTCTATCACACCCTGCAGCGCCGCGAAGAAGCGCTCGCTCTCATCCACTGCCACGAGCCGGATCTGAAACTTCTCCCGGAACGTCTGCACAACTTGCCTCGCCTCGCCCTCGCGCAGCAGGCCCGTATCCACGAATATGCACGTCAGCTGATCCC
>JAPWUW010000034.1 GCA_028275325.1 Anaerolineae bacterium
GGGGTGAGTGGCGGGAAGCTGATGTTGCAGTAGGGGCAAGCATAGTCCCTGCTCATCAGCAGCTCTCGGCCATCTGCTGTGGCGAAGAGCACGAGCCCTTCCGCAAGTGCCAGAGCCGTTTCGACCGAATCGGTAAGCCGCAGCCGGAACTCCTCATCGTGCGAGACGGAGAGCCGGTCCACGATGACCTCGACGCTGTGGCGCTGGTTCTTCTCGAGCGAAAGCCCGTCGCTCAGCTCCACAACCTCGCCATCTACTCGCACTCGGGTGAAGCCCTGTTGCCTCAGCGCGGCGAAGGTATCGGCGAAGGTTCCCTTGCGGTTGCGCGCAATCGGCGCTAGCACTTGAACCCTTGTGCCTTCAGGGAAGCGAAAGACTATGTCCACCATTTGTTGCACGGTCTGAGCCGAGACCTCGCGGCCACAAACGTAGCAGTGAGGCGTGCCAACGCGCGCGTAGAGGACGCGCAGATAATCGTATATCTCTGTGACGGTGGCCACGGTCGAGCGTGGGTTCTTGCTGATAGCCTTTTGCTCTATCGCGATTGTGGGCGAGAGTCCACCGATGTAGTCGACTTCCGGCTTCTCCATCACGCCCAGGAACTGACGCGCGTAAGCGGAAAGAGACTGCACGTAACGTCGCTGCCCTTCTGCATAGATGGTATCGAAAGCCAGAGAGGACTTTCCGGAACCCGACACGCCCGTGAAAACTATGAGCTTGTTCCGTGGCAGGACGAGGTCAATATTCTTCAGGTTATGCTGCCGCGCTCCTCGGATGACTATGTTCTCTTGAGACATAGCAGGGCCCACTAACTCGCGGAGTAAAACCTTGGCTCATGGAGCGCCCCCATTATATTGCGTCCGCCACGAGACGCGCACTGCTGGCTGAGACCGTCCCAGCGTGATCTGAGATCCAGCTGTCACTCAGCGATGGCAAGAGCGCCTGGACTCTGTCTTGCCTGCGCCACAGCCATGCCAGGCACCAGGACCTCACCTGAGCAGCAGGGACCACAAGGTGCAGCTGTTTGTGAAGGGCTGAGGCCCGATGCTAGTATTGTCGTCAGTGTGCGGCTGGAGGTGTGCTGCTATTGGCTTGGAGTGCGTCAGCAATACGGCAGCGCTTGCACCGTAGAACTCTGACGGTTCTTTTGGCAGCAGTTCTTGCTTGTTGGGGCCTGTCTGGTTGCACGCGCGAAGCAGTGCTCAGCTTCTCCTATGTGGACCCCACAGTTATTACCCCCAACGCTGACGGGAACAATGACGCCTGCCTGGTGGCCTACAAGTTACGCAGGTCTGCACTTGTTTCCATTTACCTCGTGGATGAGGCAGGCAACAGGCACTACTTTCGGCGGCAGGTACGACGTGCCGCAGGAGAGTACGCTGTGCTATTTGGGGGGGTAGTGGATGGGCGCGTGCTACCGGATGGTGTATATCGTCTGGTCATTGAGGCGGAGCCAGTTGGCGGAGGAAAGGTCGGCCGAGAAGAGTGGGGGCTGGAAATCCGAGAGGCCGACACAGATTACCCGCAGATCATCGGCCTCAGCGTTTTTCCGGATCGCTTCACGCCGAACCGCGACGGGTTGGGAGATAGGGTGCGCATCAGTTATGACTTGAGCAAGGACGTGGCTCTCGTGAGTGTCTACCTCGAAGACAGTCAGGGCAGGCGATACCCGGTTCCCGAGGATAAGCTGCAGAAACCAGGGGCTAAAGGGCACCATGAGCACGACTATGATGGTGGCATTGACCTGGGGGCGGAGCCGCCGCCTGAAGGCCTGTACAAGGTGGTCGTTGTCGCCGAGGATGCTGTGGGCAACCGTGCGCGGGCCGAGACGCAACTCTACATCGAAGAAGGGGGGGTGCCACGTGCTGCCATCGTGAAATCTGGCGAGGGCACTGGCGTCAAGTGGAGTGCTGAGGTCGTGCCGCTGGGCGATGTCCTCACGTTCACCCTGCGCGTAGAGAACATTGGCAAGGTTCCTATAAGGACGCACGGCCCGGAACCCGGCACCGTGTACAACAATAATGAGAACTTCAACACTCTTGGCTTCCCTGAAGATCCAGGCACGTTCCGCATTGGAATAAACTACGAAGGCAATAGCGCTGGCGACCCATATCCTTACCGCTGGCAGCTGGGGCGAAGCGAGGAGCTGGCCAAGATCACCTTTCAGGGGCGGGACTATTACTACCTTATGCCAGGACAGGTGGTCACAGTCACGGGAGGGATACGGATGGTCGAGGCGCCGCCATTGCGCAAGCCGCGCTTTTGGGCTGGCCTGATTCAGGAGCACGTCGAATACGTCCCTGGCGAGGAGTATGTCAACCCCACGCAGATAACGATTGGGTATTAGGAGAGCTCTTGCGGGGCAGGGTCGGTGTCGTCATTGTGAGCTACAACGTGCGGCTGTACCTGCAGCGGTGCCTTTCCGCACTGTTCAGCTGCGCTGCGGCAGAGGGTATCGAGCTTGTCGTGTGCGTTGTGGATAATGGCAGCTCGGACGGCAGTGCCCAGATGGTCGCGCAGATGTTCCCTCACGCGGTATTGCTGGCCAACGCCTGCAACCGAGGGTTTTCGGCCGCAACCAATCAAGGCATAAAGCTGGTGGCCGCTGATGATGGCGCGCAGGTGGATGCCGTCTTGTTGCTCAATCCAGACGCGGAATTGCAGCCGGGCGTGTTACCGCTTCTACTCTCTGACATGCGGGAGCGCAGCCGTGCAGCAGTTATTGGGCCGGGGCTGAGGTATGCTACCGGCCAGTTGCAGCACTCTGCGTTTCGCTTCCCTGGGCTCTGGCAAATAGCGCTTGAGTTCTTTTGCCCGCACCCACTGCTTCTGGAAAGCTGGCTCAATGGCAGATACCCTGTCCAGGAGCGTAGCCTTGAGCCTTTTGAGTGCGATCACCCACTGGGAGCGGCAATGCTTGTGCGACCGTCGGCCCTTATGGAGGTCGGGCCGCTGGACGAAGCATTCTTTATCTACTGCGAGGAGGTGGATTGGTGCTGGCGCGCCAAGCGCCTGGGTTGGCAGGTCTGGAGCGACCCACGTGCTGTGGTGGTGCACCATGCCGCCAAGAGCACAAGCCAGCAACGAGGGCGAACGCTAGTGGCATTGTGGCGGAGCCGCTATCAGCTCGTCGACAAGCACCGGTCAGCTGCTTTTGGGCTGCTGGCGCACGCTCTCATCCGCGTGGGAGCGTGGCGGCACATGCATATGGCTTATAGGGCCGGTGATCGGCAAGCCGCAACGGCCCTAGAGGAGATCGCGAGTTTGAGGTGGCCTGTTGACCGTAGAGGCAATCGTTCTCACTTATAACGAGGAGCGCAACATCGCGGATTGCCTCCGCTGCCTGCTGTGGGCAGATGGCCTCACGGTTGTTGACCAGGGCAGCACTGATAGGACAGCGGCGCTTGCGCAATCCCTTGGAGCCCGGGTCATCAGCCATCCGTTTGAGAGCTTCGCAGCACAGCGGAACCTGGCGCTGGGAAGAGCATGGGCGGATTGGGCATTCTTCGTGGACGCAGATGAACGCTGTACGCCGGAGCTTGCCAGGGAGATTCGCAGTGCACTGGGCAAAGGGAAAGCCGGGTGGTGGGTTCCACGGCAAAATTTCATTTTCGGAAGGCTCACCCGCGGCGCGGGCTGGTGGCCTGATTATCAGCTCCGATTGCTGCGGACCGGCAAGGCAAGCTACGACCCGCGCCGGCCTGTACATGAGGTCGTCGTGTTGGACGGGGAAGCAGGGCACCTTGAGCATCCTCTTATTCACTACAACTATCACTCAATGGCCCAGTTTCTCAGGAAGCAGTGGCGTTACAGCTGCCTGGAGGCCAGGGCAATCCTAGCCGCCGGAGAGACAGCCAAGGCTCGCTCGCTCATTGGCCGGCCGGTGCGGGAGTTCTGGCGCCGCTTCGTTTCATTGAAAGGGTACGAGGACGGCGTCCATGGCTTCTGGTTGTCGATCCTTATGGCGAGCTACAGCTTTGTCGTCCAGGCACGCGTTGTAACAGCTACCTCCGGAAGACGCCCACAACTTGCCTTGTAGGGCAGGTTGCCTGGAGCTATAATTTGCGGACGAGCTTTTGGGGAAATGGGCCCTGTTCTGACCCTTGATGATCTGGATTTCACAAGCCACAGCGAAGGTCAGACGCGCAGGCTGGGAGAACGGCTTGGGGCTCTCCTACAGCCTGGGGATGTCATTTGCCTGCAAGGGCCGCTGGGAAGTGGGAAAACGCGGTTTGTGCAGGGGATCGCGCGGGGGCTGAGGGTCGCGGGGATCATTAGCAGCCCGTCCTACACGATTGTCAATGAATACCGCGCACCCAATGGCATTGTGCTTTACCACATCGACTTTTACCGTTTGGATGAGAGCAGCTTTCCCGGCTTTGACCCTGAACAGTGCATTGGTGGAGCAGGCGTTGCAGTCATCGAATGGCCGGAACGGGGTGCTCGCTTCATCCCGCCCGAGAACCTGTGGCTCAAGTTCCGGCACGTTGATGAGAGCAAGCGCGGCATCTTGATGAGCGCCCACGGGGAGAGGTACCGGGAGTTATTGCGTGCCTTCCGCCGGTCTGCTTTCGGGATCTAGCGACCGAGGCCCGAGGATCATCGATGACTGTGCGCACTGCAAGTTTGGCCGATTTGAGCGCCTGCCGCCACCTGGATGGCTCCTGCATGAGCGAGTTTGTGTGGAACATGCGGCAGCAAGAGGAGGACGGCCGCATTGTGGTTTACTTCGATGAGGTCAGGCTTCCGCGAGCTGTTTTCGTTCCATACCCAGCGGCACTCGATGACTTGCTTGAGCGTCACGAGCGCGGAGAGTGTTTGCTGGTGGTCGAAGAGGGAGGGGTTCGCGGGTTTCTTGCCGCACGATGGGAGCGCTGCACTGGACTAGTGTGGGTGGATCACCTCATCGTGGAGCCAGCATGGAGGCGGCGAGGGGCCGGGCGGTCTCTGGTGCGCCAGGCAGCCCAATGGGCGCGACAGCGCAATGCTCGAGCACTAATTCTCGGCTGCCAGGCTAAGAATGGGCCTGCGATCCGCTTTTGCCAGAACCTCGGCTTCGAACTGGCGGGCTACAACGAGCATCAGTATGGCGCTTACGATATAGCGTTGCTATTCGCGTATCAGCTATGTTGAACAACCTCGTTGCTAGCTACAGCGACGTGTTAGTGGCTCTGGACCGGTTCTTGGCAGCAGCTATCCTGCTCATGTGCTTTTCCATTCTCGTCTACATCGTAACCCACAACCTTTTCAGCACAGTGGGGCGGGCTTTTGCTGCGCTAATGCTTTTCGTCACAGTGGTCTATGTGGGCGATGTGGCAGTCCAGAACCTTTCGCGTGCTCGCTACGTGTGGTTCTGGTTGCGTTTCCAGTGGCTGGGGATTGCCTTCGTGCCAGCTGCGTGCCTGCACCTGGCGAACTCGCTCCTTGTCACGGTGAATGGTGGTGCTCCTGGTGGGCGCAAGGTCGTTATTGCTGGCTACCTGTGTGGGCTGTGTTTCCTCGGGCTCACACTTTTCACGGACCTTCTTGTTTGGGATGGGGTGCAGCTCGGTTCGGTCGCACATCTCAAAGCTGGCCCGCTTTTCTGGCTCTTTAGCCTGTACTTTGCGGCTACCACGGCACTAGGTGCGGCGAGCATTGCCCTCGCGCGGCAACGGGCCGCCACAAGGGCGTCTCGCCGGCGCCTTACCTACTTGACCGCTTCTTTCATCGGGCCGGCAATCGGCGTGTTCCCTTTCCTCGTAGTGGCGGGGTTGCCTGGTGAGAGTGTGCTGTGGGTTGTCAACTTGCTCTCAATCGCCGGCAGTACTGCGGTCATGCTGATGCTTGTGGTGATGGCTTACAGCCTGGCGTATTACGGCGTCCTCATGCCTGAACGGGTGGTAAAGCAATCCTTCATGGAGTTCCTGCTTCGGGGCCCCATGGCCGGGGTGTGCGTTCTGCTGGTGATGCTGGCAGCGCCGGAGCGGGTGGCTGTGCTGGGCTTGGAGCGGGATGCCTTCCTGGTCTTTGCGGTCATTAGCATGCTCGTGCTGGTGCAGGTGGCCATCGGGCTGGTGCGGCCCTTTTTGGATGCTTTGGCCTACAGGCAAGATAGGGAAGAGGTCGCTTGGCTGCGAGAGTTGGAGCGACGGCTCCTGACCACCACTGACTATCGTCAGGTTCTTGAGAACGTGCTTGTGGCAGCGTGCGACCTCGTGGGAGCACAAGGCGGCTTCATCGCTACGGTTCCGCCCGGTGACCTTGGGGAGCTACGGCCCGAAGTCGCTGTGGGAGCGGTCGGTGGGATTCCGCAGCTGCCGGAAATCGCCGCGTGGCTGGTCGGACAGTGCCGGCAGGGGGCACGGGAAGTGGGCTCCATCGAGGCAGCGGAGGTCTGGCGGCGGGCGGATGGCTGGCTAGTGCCTCTTCCCGGCCGCGAGCGAGGGGCGACACTGGGGGTGATGGGACTGTCTGCACCACGCGAGGATATCTTCCACGAGGACGTGCTGCAGGAGCTGGGGTTTTTGCGCGAGAGGGCCGTCGCCGTCATGGAGGACATGCATCTGCAGCGCCAGGTATTCGCGGTGCTAAACCGGCTGTTGCCAGAAATGGACAGTGTCAGGCGTTGGCAGCCAACGAGAGGGCGCAGCAGCCCGCTCTCGATGGCGGCAAGCCCCGTGTTGAGCCCGGAGTTCCCAGCTCTTGTCCGCGCGGCCCTGCGGCACTACTGGGGCGGCAGTTCGCTGCGGCAAAGCCCGCTCCTGCAACTGCACGTGGTAAGGCAAGCCATGCGCTCTGAAGAGGGCAACCCTGTCAGGGCATTACGGGCGGTGCTGGCACAGGCCATCGAGGCGCTTCGGCCTCCCGGCGAAAGATGCTTCACTTCTGAGTGGCTGCTCTACAACGTCCTGGAGATGAAGTACATCCAGGGGTTACGAGCAAAGGAAATTGCGCGGAGGCTGGCGCTCAGTGAATCGGACTTCTATCGTAAGCAGCGTGCGGCTGTGGAGGAAGTGGCACGGATACTGGCAGAAATGGAGCTTCGGGCTGCGGCAGTTGAGGGAATGTGAGCCTCGCTACCTTTGAGCAAGTCTTCGCGGCGGCGCTGCAAGTGGCCAGCGGCGCCGTAATGTTCCTTGGTGCCACAGATACAGGGAAGACCACGCTTGCCCACTCCGTCTATCGCAGCCTGCAGGAGCATGGGCAGAAACCGGCCTACCTCGATTGCGATGTGGGCCAGAGCACAGTGGGTCCACCAGCCACTATTGGGCTCCGGTACCGAGACGAGGCTGGGCAAGAGCGCCGGTATCTCTTCTTCGTGGGAAGCAACTCGCCTCGCGGCCATTTGCTTCCGATGGTGGTGGGTACGGCAGCTTTGGCTACAGTTGCCCGGCGGCATGGTTGCTCGGCGATCCTGGTAGACACAACTGGGTTTGTCGACCCGCGTCAGGGTGGGGTGACGCTCAAACTATGGAAGGCGGAGCTTCTCAGGCCAAGCGCCATCGTAGCCCTTGAGCGCGAAGGTGAGTTGCAGCCCATATTGCGCGCCTTGCGCGGGAATGAAAAGTGGCATGTGCTTCAGCTGCCAGCCCTGGCGGAGGCGCGACGCAGGGAGCGTGCGGAGCGTGTGGCTCACCGGGCGCTGCTATGGCGGGCATACTTCCAGGCAGCCCAGCGCGTGATCATTGGCTGCGATCGGGTTGGCCTCTGGCAACCAGAGCTGCTGCAGCCTGGGAGGTTGGTGGGGTTGGATGGCCAGACAGGCTTGTGCATTGCCCTGGGCATTGTCGATAAGTGCGATGGCAGCCAATTGCACGTCTTCTCCCCACTCCCTGACTCAGCCCGGGTCAGCAGGATCCGGCCAGGAAGCTTGATTCTTGACCCTCGTACTGGCCAGGAGACGCCGGCGCCGCCGCGTTAGTTCTGCTCGGCGCACGGTGCCGGGGGCAAAGTTAGGCTGTCCCGTGCGACGGTTTGGCAGGCCTTGATAGCGCTCCTGATAGTTTCTGACAGTTGCCCACCCCCATAATTAGCACTTGTGTGTGCGATAACGTAGCCTTCTAGCCTGAGCCCAACCGCGCGGCAAGGGATGCTTCGAGCGTTCGCAGCGGCATAGCAGAAAGGGTGGAGGTTCGGTTTGTCGTCACGGTTGCCAGGTTTCTACAACCTTTCGATTGAGTCCCGGTGGCGTGCCTTGGCAGAGCAAGGGTGGCTGAGC
Organism: Anaerolineae bacterium; assembly: GCA_028275325.1. Lineage (GTDB taxonomy): Bacteria > Chloroflexota > Anaerolineae > DRVO01 > DRVO01 > JAPWUW01. Next base: position 8,201 of record JAPWUW010000034.1, read on the forward strand.
CCAGAGGATATATCTGAGTTGCAGCGAGGGCTTGAACTGTCCCGGGCCGATAAGATGATAGAAAACGTCATCGGGGTCTATGGATTGCCGCTTGGTGTGGCAACCAATTTCCTCGTCAACGGCCGGGACGTGCTGGTGCCTATGGTCGTCGAGGAGCCCTCAGTGGTTGCTGGAGCGAGCAAGGCAGCTCTGGCTGCCCGCGAATGCGGCGGCTTCACGGCCGAGGCCGATGAGAGCCTCATGGTGGGGCAAGTGCAGCTGCTGGATGTACCCGACCTCGAGCGGGCAGTGCAAAGCGCCCTGCAGCACCAAGCCGAGATCCTTGCACTCGCAAATGCTCAAGACCCTGTCCTCAGTGGGCTAGGTGGTGGGGCCCGCAGCTTGCGCGTGCGCGCGTTGACGGAAACGCCTGTCGGGCCGATGCTGGTCGTCGAGCTCGAGTGCGACGTGCGGGACGCCATGGGCGCGAATGCTGTGAACACCATGGTGGAGGCGATCGCACCGTTACTCGCAACCGTCACGGGTGGCAGGCCGAACCTTCGCATCATAACCAACCTGGCCGACCGGCGCCTGGCCCGTGCGCGGGTCCGCTTGCGGCCAGAGGTTCTTGCTGTTCAGGGCCTCGATGGGCAGACAGTCGCCAGGCGGATTGTGGAGGCTTACGCCTTGGCAGTTGTCGACCCCTACCGTGCAGCGACGCACAACAAGGGGATCATGAACGGTGTGGACGCGGTGGTCATAGCTACTGGCAACGATTGGAGAGCGGTGGAAGCCGGTGCGCATGCTTACGCCGCCCGCTCGGGCCGATATGGGCCCCTGGCCCACTGGCAGCTGGTAGATGGGGAGTTGCACGGAGAACTCGAGATGCCATTAGCCGTCGGTACAGTCGGCGGAGCCACGCGCGTGCATCCAGTTGCGCGCCTGGCGCTCGGGCTCATGGGGGCGAGCAGCGCTCGAGCGCTCGCAGAAGTCATCGCCGCTGTGGGGCTGGCGCAGAACTTGGCAGCTCTCTGGGCTTTGGTGACCGAGGGCATACAAAGGGGCCACATGGAGCTTCATGCGCGGCAAGTGGCCGTGGCCGCTGGGGCTACGGGAGACGAGATTGAGGCGGTGGCGCGCGCCATGGTTGCCTCACGAGAGGTACGCCTCGATGCAGCGCAAAGGTTGCTGCAGCAGATGAGAAAACGGAGGCAAGGCGATGCCAGCGATGAGGCCTAGTCGGCCCATTGGAATCCTAGGCTATGGGGCCTACATCCCTCGGTACAGGCTGCAGGCCTCCGAAGTGGCAAGGGTGTGGCATGGTGGGCAGGACCACGTGCCGATCGCGCAGAAGGCCGTTGCTGGGCCAGATGAGGACGCAATCACTATGGCTGTGGAAGCGGCCCGGAATGCTCTTGCTAGGGCCGGCATTGCCGGTGAGCGCTTGCAGGCTGTGTGGGTAGGCAGCGAATCTCATCCTTATGCGGTGAAGCCCAGCAGCACCATTGTGGCAGAAGCTCTGGGAGCCGGCCCGCTGGCCCTGGCAGCGGATGTCGAGTTTGCCTGCAAGGCGGGCTCGGAGGCGTTACAGATGGCTGTGGCGCTTGTCGGCAGTGGCATGGCCGACTGTGCCCTTGCCATCGGCGCCGATACAGCGCAGGGAAGGCCGGCGGACGAACTTGAGTACACGGCGGGGTCAGGGGCTGCTGCGTTCGTCGTGGGCCTTGCTGATGAGGCAGTTGCCCTTCTCGAAGGGTCAGTGTCCTACGTGAGCGATACGCCCGATTTCTTTCGGCGCGGGCAGGAGCACTATCCGCGGCATGGAGGCCGCTTCACTGGCGAGCCCGGTTACTTCGCGCACGTGCTGGCAGCGGGACGCGAGTTGCTGAGCAGCCTTGGCCGCTCCCCTGCCGACTACGCCTATGTGGTCCTGCACCAACCCAACCCGAAGTTCCCAGCACGGGCGGCTGCGGAACTGGGCTTCCGGCCAGAGCAGTGGCAACCCGGGCTTTTGGTAGACAGGATAGGCAATACTTATGCAGCATCGTCGCTCCTGGGACTGACTGCCGTGCTCGACCGAGCAGAACCAGGTGAGCGAGTCTTCTTTGTCTCTTTCGGTTCCGGTGCAGGGAGCGACGCGCTTTCCTTGGTGGTTACTGAGAAACTGCCATTGCGGAGGCATCAGGCCCCTGCTACGGCGAGCTATATTGCCCGCCAGCAACTGCTGGACTATGCAACCTACGCCCGCTTCCGCGGGAAGATTGCTCTTTAAGCGCAGCTGGAGGCATGGTGGCTGGCAGTGCTGATGTGTTTGCCATAGGGGTCGGCCAAGTACCAGTGGGCGAGCACTGGGAGCTTTCCATCCGAGATCTGGCAGTGGAGGCAGGCAGGAGAGCTTTAGCCGACGCGGGGCTGGCCAGAGTGGGGGCGGTATACGTTGGCAACATGCTTGCACCAACTGTCAACGGGCAACAGCATTTGGGCGCCCTCGTGGCAAGCTGGCTCGGGCAAAGGCAGGCTGAGGCAGTCACGGTGGAGGCTGCGTGTGGCTCAGGCGGAGCTGCTCTGCGGCAGGGGTATTTGAGCATCCGCAGCGGCGCGCATGAGGCTGTGCTTGTCTTGGGCGTGGAGAAAATGACGGACTGCGTCAACGGGACAACGACGGCAGCGCTTGCCATGGCCGCGGACGCCGAGTATGAGGCGGGGCTCGGGCTTTCCTTTGTGGCCATCAACGCCTTGCTCATGCGACGGTATATGTATGAGTTCGGAGTCCCGCGGCAGGCATTCGCCCGTTTTGCTGTTCTTGCTCATGCCAATGCACTCGGCAACCCAATGGCAATGTTCCGAAAAGAGGTAAGTGTGGCCGAGTATATGCGTGCACCATTCGTGGCCGATCCGATCGGCCTGCTGGATTCTTCTCCGATGGCAGATGGTGCCGCTGCAGTTGTGCTGGCAAGCGGGGAACTGGCGCGGTCGCTGGGGCGAGGGCAAGTTCGGGTGGCGGGATCGGCGGTGGCCACTGACTATCTTGCCCTGCACGATCGGCTTGACCCGCTGGATCTAGTAGCTGTGCGGGTTTCCACGGCAAGGGCTTTGGGCCAAGCCGGGCTGAGCATTACCGACGTGAGTTTCTTCGAGCCGCACGATGCCTTCACAGTCATGGCTGTGCTCTGCCTGGAGGCTTGTGGGTTTGCAGGGCGCGGGGAGGCCTGTGCGTTGGCAGCTCGGGGTCATTTCGACAGAGGGGGAGCGCTCCCGATCTGCACCATGGGCGGGCTGAAGGCGCGTGGCCACCCAGTCGGCGCGACGGGCGTTTACCAGGCAGTGGAGGCAGTCCTGCAACTGCGTCAAGAAGCAGGTGCCTGCCAAGTGCAAGGAGCAAAAGTGGGCTTGATCCAGAATGTGGGTGGGAGCGGCGCCACGGCCATCACCCATGTACTTGTGAGGGAATGAGGATGGCTCTTCAGCTCCCACGCGAGTGGCGTTGGCGACAAGAGCGATACAGGCTGATTGGGGGAAGGTGCCGCAGGTGTGGACAAGCCTTTTTCCCGCATCGGGAGATCTGCCCGCGCTGCCTCGGGGAGGATGTAGCGAAGGAGCAATTCAGCGGGCGAGGCCGTGTCTATTCGTACGCCACAGTGTACAAGGCGCCCGTAGGCTTCGAAGAGTATGTCCCGTACGTTGTCGCGCTTGTGCAGCTGGAAGAGGGGGCGCTGGTGGCAGCTCAGCTGACTGACGTGGATCCCACCGAGGTGCAGATCGGTATGCCAGTGGAGTGTGTGCTACGGCGCTGGCGAACCAACGGCCCCGACGGCAACATTATCTATGGCTACAAGTTCCGCCCGCGGCTGGAGTCCTAGGGCTGCTGGGGTTCCTGCTCTTCTTGGCGCTGCCGCTCTGCCCCCAACTTGAGAGTGTGGCCGCACTGGGTGCAGCGCGCCTGCGTTCTGCCCGCACGCACCATCAGTGAGCCACAGGCGGGGCAGGGATCAGGAAGCGGTTCGGCGAATGTGCTGAAGCCGCATTCTGGGTAGCGCTCGCAGCCATAGAACTTGCGGCCACGCCGGCTACGGCGAATCACCAGCTCGCCGCCGCACTGTGGGCACCGGACCCCGACCTTTTCCAGGTACGGCAAGGTATTGCGGCATTGTGGGTAATTGCTGCAGCCGAGGAACTTTCCAAACCGGCCGTACTTTATGAGCATGGGTGCGCCGCAGACACTGCAGTTTACGCCTGCTGGTTGGTCTTCCACTTTTCGCGGCGTGACCTCTGCCTTTGCGGCTTCCAGCTCTTTGCTGAACGGTTCCCAGAAGCTGCGCACAACCGGAACCCACTGCTTTTTGCCTGTGGCTATTTCGTCGAGTTCGTCTTCCATTTGCGCCGTGAAGCCGACGTCCATGACCTCTGGAAACCGCTCGACCAGCAGATCCGTCACGGTGAATGCTATCTCCGTGGGCACGAGGCTCTTGCCCTGTCGCTCGACATAGCCTCGTGCCAGGATGGTGTCGATGATAGTCGCGTACGTGCTGGGGCGGCCGATGCCACGGCTCTCCAGCTCCCTGATCAGGCTTGCCTCGTTGTAGCGCGGCGGTGGCTGCGTGAAATGCTGCTCAGGAAGCAGGGCAAGCAAGAGAAGCTCCTCGCCTTCCGCAAGCTCAGGTAGGGCCGCCTGCTGCTCTATGCCTTCGCCGAGCACCACAAGGAACCCAGGGAACCGCAAGGTGGAACCGGTGGCCCGAAAAACGTACTCCTCGCCCGAAGAGCCGGTGGCCCCAACCTCCGCCGTGACAACGTCATAAGTCGCCGCCTGCATCTGGCATGCGAGCGCCCGCTGCCAGATAAGCTTGTATAAGGCCAGTTGCTCGCGGGAGAGATAGGCGGCAAGGCTCTCTGGCGTGCGGGTGACGGAGGTGGGGCGGATCGCCTCGTGAGCCTCCTGAGCTAGCTTCGAGCGAGTCCGGTATTGGCGTGGCTCTGGCGGCAGGTACTCATCGCCATATGTAGCGCTGATAAAGCGCCGTATCTCCGCCACAGCCAGGTCCGAGAGGTGCACGCTATCTGTGCGCATGTAGGTGATGAGGCCAGTGGCACCCTCGGCCGGGAGCTCAACTCCCTCGTAAAGCTGTTGGGCGATCCGCATGGTGCGTGCTGCCGTGAAGCCAAGCCGCCTGACAGCTTCTTGTTGTAGCGTGCTGGTGATGAAGGGTGGCGGAGGCTGGCGCCGCTTGAGACCCTTCTTGACACCGAGGACGACGAACGAGGCCCCCTCGACATCGGCGCAGATCGCTTGTGCCTCGCCCTCACTCTTCAGGGCTGGCTCCTGAGCTCCGATGCGCTGGAGCTGCGCGCGGAAGCTTTGCCCTGGAGCCAGCTGCGATTCGAGAAGAGCGTCAATCGTCCAATACTCTTCGGGAGTGAACGCCTGAATCTCCCGTTCGCGCTCGACAATGAGCCTGACCGCAACGGATTGCACGCGCCCGGCAGAGAGCCGGCTGCGCACCTTTTGCCACAGAAGAGGGGAGAGCTGATAGCCAACCAGTCTGTCCAGGATGCGGCGAGCCTGCTGGGCATCAACGAGGTTGTAATCGATGCCCCGAGGGCTGGAGAAAGCCTCCCGGATCGCTGGAGCTGTGATCTCGTGAAAGACCACACGGCGCACGCGCGCCGGGTCGATGCCAGTGGCCTCCACAACGTGCCAAGCAATCGCCTCTCCTTCGCGGTCCGGGTCTGTCGCCAGGTAGATACAGCTTGCCTTTTCCGCCGCCTTCTTCAGTTCGCGTACAACTTGAGCTTTCTCCTTGGGCACGCGGTAGGTGGGCTTAAAGTCATTGTCGATATCCACCGATAAACGCGAGCGCAGCAGGTCCCGCACGTGGCCTATCGAAGCCTTCACGGCGTAGCCGCGCCCGAGGTAATGCTGAATGGTACGAGCCTTTGCTGGCGACTCCACGATTACCAGTTTCCTGCCCTCAGGCTCCATGTCGGAAGAACGCCGGTCAGCCCCTTTTGTGCTCATTGACTTCACTGACTTCACCTGCAATGCAATCTCCCCGCTGCCCGGGTGCACCACCTGCTTTGAGCCCTCAATGCCACGGGAAGAACGGGATCCGGTTTGCTCACGGCTGGAAGTGCGGTTACAAGCGAGCTTACTCTGCGCATGTTGAAAGGGCTAGAGGTACTGCTCTCGCCCGCTGCTGCGCAGCATGTCCACCAGCTCTTTGACGGCCTGCGCCTTTTCGCGATGGCAAATGAGCAAGGCATCTTCGGTGTCGACCACGATGAGATCCTGCAGCCCGATTGTCGCTATCAGTCGTCGCCGCCCGTGGATGAGGCAATTGCGCATTTCCAGGCCAACCACCTCTTGCCCGATGCAAATGTTTCCTTCGGCATCCCGCGGGAGCACCTCCGCCAAGCTTGTCCACGTGCCCAGATCGCTCCAAGCAAACTGAGCCCGGACGACAGCTACATTGTCTGCCTTCTCCAGCACTCCGACATCAATGCTAATTGAGGGCACCAGCGGCCAGATGGAGGCAAGCATCTCGGGCAGCCTTGCACGCTGGCCGGCAAGCTGACCAACAAGAGAGTATAGCTGCGGCAGATGGCGGGAGATCGCCGCAAGTACCACATCTGCCCGCCAGATGAACATGCCGGCATTCCAGAGATGCTGTCCGTCGGCAATGAACTTCTTGGCCCGCTCTTCATCCGGTTTCTCGGTGAAACGCGCCACGGCATGAACCTGACCTGCTGCAAACTGCGGCAACGGTGGCCCAAGCTGGATGTATCCATATCCAGTCTCCGGGCGTGTTGGAGGCACGCCTACAGTAACTAAGTAACCGTCTTGCGCTACCTGTGCGGCCAGGAGCAGCGTGTCCAGGAAACCACGTTCGCCTTGGATGAAATGATCAGCGCTGAGGGTTACCACTGTGGCTTCCGGATCCCTCTGGCTAATGAGCATTGTGCCCAGGGCGACAGCTGGCGCTGTATTGCGGCCCTCTGGCTCCGAGATAATGTTGTCGGCCGGTATCTCTGGCAACTGCTCTCTCACTTGGGTGCTGTAGGCCGCGTTAGTGACGACCACAGTCCTTTCGGGTGAGACAAGCGGCTTGATCCTGTCCACCGTCTGCTGCAGCAACGTGCGCTCCCCGAGGAGGTTGAGAAGCTGCTTCGGCCGGGACTGCCTGCTGCAGGGCCAGAGCCTTGTGCCCTGGCCGCCTGCCAGCACCAACGCGTACATCCGCCTATTCCTCCTTCTCGCCCGTCGGACTTGGGGGACCTTTCGCTGGATTTCGATAGGCGCTTAGCCTACTCATGTGATGGCGCTGTAAAACTGCCCGCTGCTGTGCACCAGGCCCTTGAGCTCCAA
>JAPWUW010000303.1 GCA_028275325.1 Anaerolineae bacterium
GCTCAGGCGGGCAGGGTTAGAGCCGCCTGCAGCATCACGGCATAGGCGCCGAGCGCAAGCCAGGGGGCATAGGGAATAGCAGCTTTGCGCCCCAGGCCTGCAAGGAGCGCGCAAAGTGCGGCCACGCCGCCGAGAAAGATCCCGGCGGCAAGCGCCCGGAGCACCAGCGGGTATCCTGTCGCAAGGCCAATGACCGCAGCAAGCTTGACGTCCCCTGCCCCCAGTGCCCCGCGGCCAGCAAGCGCGAGCACAAGGAAGCCGCCGAGGCCGATAGCACCGCCCACGAGGCAGCTTGCCAAATGCGGCGCCAGGGGTAGCCGGAGCAGGCTGCCAGTGACGGCCAGGGCGGCTGCTACCGCCAGGCCCTTGTTGAGGACAAGCCGGTGCTCAAGGTCGACAACGGCGACAAAGAGAAAGAAGGCGCCCCAAAGGCCAAGCCAGCTGGCCTGCACCCAGCCACGCGTGCCGGCCCGCAGCGCTGCAAAGCCGAGGGCACACAGCGCGAGTACCACCGCCCGCCGCGCCCTGCGCCTGCCCGCGCACGCTGCCTCGCCCGGCGCTCCCGGCAGCCGATCGGCAGCGATGTTGACCACTGCCCCAGCCAGGAGCCCAAGGAGAACCGAGACAGCCCCAGCAAACGGCCCGCTCATAACGTTGCCCAAGCTTCAACGTGTCTGGCCAAGCTGCCTCTTGGGCCCGCCCTAGTGGCCCCTTACTCCCAGCGCCAGAAGCGAACTGAGAGCGCCGCAAAGATGGCCAGCCACCCGGCAAGGACGGCCACATCCACCCCGAGCGGCAGGAAAGGCGGGAACCCGCTCATCGTCTGGCGCAGCGCATCGGAAAGGTAGGTGAGCGGCATGGCATAAAGGGCCGGCCGCAGTAAGCTCGGCAGAACTTCCGGCTGGAAAAAGCTCCCGGAGAGAAAGGAGAGGGCGAAGTTGAGGATCTGCGCGATGCCAATGGCGCTTTCCATGCTGGGGGAGATGGCCGCGACGAAGTAGCCCATGGTCACGAACGTGAGAGCCCCCAACACGACGACGCCAACAAAGAGGAGCCAGCCTGCAACCTGCATCCTGAAGGCGAGCAGCCCCAAGGCCACAAACAGGGCCGTCTGGATGAGCCCGACCGTCACGCGCCAGCAGACCTGGGCAAGCAGCACTGTGCGGCGGGAAATGGGCGTCACCGCGAACCGCCGCAACACCTGCTTCTCGCGCATCTCCACGAGCGGCTGCGCCGTCCCGAAGACCCCGAGCCACAGCATGGCGACCCCGAGCATGCTGGGCACGTAAAAATCCACCGCCCTGAAAGGCTCCCCCTGGATGGGCTGAACCTGCGGGCGCAAGAGCACCGGCGCCTGCACAAGAGCCAGGTTCGCCTGCGCAAGGAAGCTCTCCATGAAACCCCTGGCAAGCGTTGCTGAGCTTTGCCGGCTGACATCGTAGTAAACCGGGAGCGCCACCGTCTCCTGCCTGGCCACGGCCGCGGAGAGCCTCCCTGGCAACGAGAGGACAAGGTCGATCTTGCCGCGGCGCAGCTCCTCAAGGAGCGGCTGCAGCTCACCTTGCTGCAAAACGAGCATGCCGGCAAGACCAGGGGATTGCAGCATGGCCACGAGCTGCTGCGCCACAGCGCCGCCATCGCCATCAGCGAGGCCGATCTCGATCTCGGGGCTGTCATCGCCGCCGAACACGAGCCCGAAGAACAAGGCGAAGACCAACGGCATAATGAGGCTCACCATGAGAGCGAGCCTGTCGCGTGTGTACTCCCGCGCGTTGGCCACGTAGAGCGCCAAGAGACCTCTCATTCCCGGATCCTCCGCCCCGTGAGCTTCAGGAAGACATCCTCAAGCGTCGGCTGCCTTATGGCCAGCGCCTCAAGCGCCACTCCCTGTGATGCTGCCAGCTCAAAAAGGGCTGCAATGGTGCGCGCAACATCCTGAGAATAGAGAGTGTACCGGCCATTCTCCTCGCTTGCGGAGGACACAGCCGGCAAGCCCGCAAGCTCCGAAAGCCCTGGCCCTCCAGGCAAAGATAGCTCGACCGGCGTCTGCGCGAAGTGCCGGCGAATGAGCTCTTGCGGGGAATCGAGCTCGATGATCCGCCCGTGATCCATGATCGCCACGCGGTCGCAGAGCTCCTGCGCCTCCTCCATGTAGTGCGTGGTGATGACAACAGTGCGCCCCTCTTGCTTCAGTCCCTTTACGATCTCCCACAGCGCCCGGCGGGCCTGCGGATCCAGCCCCGTGGTGGGCTCATCGAGGAAAGCCACCTCGGGCTCGTTGAGGAGCGCAAGCGCAAGGGAAAGGCGCTGCCGCTGCCCACCAGAAAGCTTGCTCGTCTGGATGCGCTGGACCTCTTCCAGGCCCACCATGGAAAGGAGCCGCTCGACAGGGAGCGCGCGCTCGTAAAAGGAGCTGAAGAGGGAGAGGACCTCGCGCACGGTGAGCCTGGGGTACAGCCCGCTCATCTGCAGCTGGATCCCAAGCCGTTGCCGGATTGCCGCCGAGAGCGCTCCTTTTGGCACCCCCAGCACAAGCACCTCGCCGCCATCCGGCTGCCGCAGCCCCTCGATGCACTCGATGGTGGTGGTCTTGCCGGCGCCATTGGGCCCGAGAATCCCGAACACCTCGCCGCGCTGCACCGTGAAGCTCACGCCATCCACCGCTCGAATGGCGCCGTAGCTTTTGCGCAGCTGCCGCACCTCCACTGCCGGCTCGCGCATGTGACCTACCCCCGGCTCAGTTTGGACGCGAAAGCAGCGGGGCACGCCCGTGAGCTCAGGCGCGTGCCGCTTGCTGCAGGAAGGAAACCGCCTTGCGCCAGATCTTCTTCGGCTGAGCATAGCGGCGCCACAGGTACCGGGCGCGCCGCTTGGCGGCGTTCAGCGGCTTTCGCCTTTGAGATTCAGCCAGGGCCCAGAGGAGAAACTCCTCGCGATGCCCCTTGATCTTGGGCGCTGTCGGGTTGCGCGCATACTCATCGTGGCTGCGGATGAGCATCAGGTCGTGCTGCAGGCAGTAGTCGTAAAGGAAGCTGCCCGGGTGCGGCGTGAAGAAGGCTGGGCTGTAGTAATCGGGGTCGATCTCCTTGAGCATCGAGATCGTCTCCTTCATCTCCTCTTCCGTCTCGGTGGGCAGGCCCAGCATGTAGTTGGCCCAGATGCTTATACCGTACTTGCGGCAGATGCGCGCCGCCTCCAGGTTCTCGGCCCTTGTCGTGCCCTTGCCAATGAACTCCAGCACCCGGTCGCTGCCGGATTCAAAGCCGATGAAGTAGCCCTTGAGGCCAACGCTTGCCATCAGGGCAACCATGTCCTCGTGCTTAACGATGATGTCGGCGCGGCTCTGGCAGAAGAACGGCTGGTCGAACCCCTCCGCCTTGTAGGCGTGGCAGAACTCGCGCACCCACCGGGGGTTCTCCGTCAGGCAATCGTCGTGAAACATGAAGGAGCGGAAGCCGAACTGCTCCCGCAGCATGCGCAGCTCGCCGATCACATTGGGGACGGAACGGCGCCGCACTCGCCGGCCAAAGATCAGGTCCTCACCGGGCTTGCAGAACTTGCAGTTGTAGATGCAGCCACGAGCGGCAATGATCGTGACAAATGGCGGCGGCAGCTCCGGCACAAAGGGAGCCTCCGGGGAATCCAGCTCGTAGCCCCAGCGGCGCCACTCCTCGAGGAACAGAGAGCGGTCGGCATACGGCAA